>JBDLIA010000001.1 GCA_039715185.1 Gemmatimonadota bacterium | reverse complement strand
GAACGACGCGCCGTAGCCGTCGCTACGGCAAGGAGTTCCAACGCCGCAGCCGCGGGATGCAGCGCGGGCCGAATGCCTACGGGACTTCTGCAACGGTACACTAGGAGGCGAGGTCCGTGAGTGGTGACGCGAGCGATGGTTCGCTCGCCATGGAGCAGATCGACTCCCGTCGGTTGACCGGACCCAACCTGGTCAGCCCGGGCCCGGCCGCGATCCTGGACGCGGCGTGTCCCGACGAACACGCCGACGCCCTCGTGGCCGCCTGGCGCGAGCGCGTCACGGACCTGCTGTCCGCTCTCGGTTGGTCGGACGTTCGCACGCACGTGCGGCGCTGGCCCGGCGGCGTGAGCCTGGCGTTCTCGGCGCCCATCGACGGCCTGTACGCGGCCACCGAGCTGGGTGAGTGGGCTTTCGAGTCGGCCGTGGGCCACTTGAGCGGAGAGGGGCCCAAGGGACGGGAAGCCGCGCTGGAGCGGGCCCGGTCGGCGTTCGCGGAAGAAGCCAACCCGGCGCTGCTCGCGTTGGAGGCCGAGGCGAGGCGACGCGACGTGGCCTTCCTGTGGGATGACGATGAGGTCAGCGTCGGCATGGGGAGCGGCTCCGCGACGTGGTCCGCCCGCGACGTTCCCGCGCCCGATCAGGTCGACTGGGCCGGCATCCACGACGTTCCCACCGTGCTCGTCACGGGTACCAACGGCAAAACGACCGTGGTGCGGCTGGCCGCCGCCATGGCCGAAGCAGCGGGCCGGGTCACGGGCTCGACGACCACCGAGGGAATCAAGATCGGCGACGCCTGGGTCGAGCGCGACGACTACTCGGGACCGGGTGGCGCCAGGACCCTCCTGCGCGACCGGCGCGTCGAGGTCGCGGTCCTGGAGACCGCGCGCGGAGGCCTCCTGCGCCGCGGCGTGGCGTTCACGCGGGCGGACGGCGCCGTGATCACCAACGTCGCCGAGGACCACCTGGGTGAGTACGGCGTCCACGACCTCGACGCGCTCGTACAGGCCAAGCTCACCGCCGGGCTGGCGCGCCGCCCCGGGGCCCCGCTCGGCCTGAACGCGGACGACGCCGGACTCGCAGCCGCGCATGACCGCCTTGCGGGTCCGCTCAGTTGGTTCACGATGCGACCCGACACGGACCTCGTCGCATCCCACCTGCGCGCCGGAGGCGACGTGGTCGCCGTCGTCGCAGACTCGATCAAGCGCAGCCGGAGCGGCCGACTCGTGGATGTGGTGCCCGTCGCCGAGGTGCCCATCACGCTCGGCGGCGCGGCCGCGCACAACGTGGCGAACGCGCTGGCGGCGGTCGTCGCCGGGAGCGCGCTCGGCCTGCCGCACTCGGCGATCGCGGAGGGCCTGCGGTCGGTGCGTGGCGGAGCCCGGGACAACCCCGGCCGCGGCAATCTCTACGACGCCGCTGGTGCCCGCGTCCTCGTCGACTTCGTGCACAACGCGCACGGATACGCCGCGCTGGGGGCCATGGTGGCGGGGCTCGCGCCCAAGCGACTCCTGCTCGTCCTGGGGCACGCCGGGGACCGAGGGAACGAGGCGATCCGGGAGCTGGCGCGCGCCGCCTGGGGGCTGAGCCCAACACGCGTGCTGGTGAAGGAGCTGCGGTCCTACCTGCGCGGGCGGCCGGAGGGAGAGATCCCGGCGGTGATCGTCGATGAGCTCCTAAGGCTTGGCGCCGCGCCGGAGGCGATCGACCGGGTCGCGGACGAGCCGGAGGCGGCCCGCGCAGCCCTCGCATGGGCCGAGCCCGGGGACCTCGTCATTCTGCCGGCGCACGAGGACCGCGCCGGCGTCGAGGCAGTGCTGCGCGACGCGGGCGCCCGGCCTCTGCAACCGTAACCCACCGCTATCAGCCCTCGGGGATGACCCCTTCCAGCCGGCTCAGCGCCGCCTGGAGACCCGACTCGTCGTCGGCGCGGACGGTTACGTGGCCGACCTTTCGACCGGGCCGCGGCGCCTTGCCGTAGAGGTGGATGTGCGCGCCTGGCACCGCGGCGACCGCGTCGACATCGGGCGGGCTGCCGATCAGGTTGAGCATGACGCTCACCCCGCGCGGATCGATCGGTCCCAGCGGCAGGCCCACCACCGCGCGCAGGTGATTCTCGAACTGGCTGGTCTCGGCGCCCTCGATCGTCCAGTGCCCCGAGTTGTGGACGCGCGGGGCCATTTCGTTCGCCATGAGCGCGCCGTCCACTTCGAAGAGCTCCACCGCCAGTACCCCCACGTAGTCCAGCTCCCGCAGGATGTCGTGGACGCACTCCAGGGCCTGGCCGAACACGGCGTCCGTGCCCGGGGCCGGGGCCACGGAGCGCCGCAGAATGCCCTCCGTGTGGCGGTTCTCTACGAGCGGGTAGACCACGGTGTCGCCGTCGCGGCCACGCGCGGCGATGACCGAGAGCTCGCGCGAAAAAGCAATCGCCGTCTCCAGAATGCAGGGCTCCCCGCCCAGCGCGGCAAAGGCCGCGGCGGCGGCGGCAGGTTCGGCGATCCGGGCCTGGCCCTTGCCGTCGTATCCGTGCTTGCGGGTCTTGAGAACACACGCCCCTGCCAGCCGCTCGGCGGCCGCGCGGGTGCCCGCTGGGCTGTCCACCGGCTCGAAGGGCGCCGTCGCGATCTCCAGGCGAGTGAACAGGCGCTTCTCCTGGAGCCGATCCTGGGCCACGGTAAGCGCCGCGGCAGGAGGCCAGACGGGCGCGGACGCCGCCAGAAGGTCGGCCGTCCGGGCGGGCACGTTCTCGAACTCGTAGGTGATGACGTCGGCCGCGGCGGCGAACTCGCGCAGCGCCTCGGGGTCGTCGTAGGGGGCTGTTATCAGCCGCCCCAGGTGCGCTGCGGGGGCGTCCGGGGACGGATCCAGGAACACGAAATCGAGACCGAGGGGGATACCCGCCAGGGCGAGCATCCGGCCGAGCTGCCCGCCGCCGAGGATGCCTACCGTCACGCGGTCGTCGAACCCTCTGAGGATGGATCCGGCGTGGCCAGCACGCGCTCCGTTTGTCGCGCTCGGTACGCCCGTAGCGCCGCCAGGACGTCCGGCCTTGCGCGGCCGACTATGGACGCCGCCAGGAGCGCAGCGTTGACCGCGCCCGCGCGCCCGATGGCCAGAGTCCCCACCGGCACACCGGCCGGCATCTGCACCATGGACAGCAGAGAGTCCACGCCGGCGAGCGAACGCGACCTGACCGGCACGCCCAGCACCGGGACGGTGGTCTTGGCGGCGATCATGCCCGGCAGATGGGCGGCGCCCCCTGCGCCCGCGATGATCGCCTGCAGGCCCCTTTCTTCCGCCGACTCGGCGTACGAAAAAAGCAGATCGGGGGTGCGGTGCGCCGACACGACCCGCGTCTCGTGCGACACGCCGAGCTCCTCCAGCGTGGCGGCCGCGTGGGACAGCGTATCCCAATCGGAGGTGGAGCCCATGATCACCCCGACCAGGACCCCGTCGGGCCGCGGCGAGACTGCTTCCGACGAAGCCTCCATCGGCCGGCTCCTGCTATGAGTCAAGGGAGAAGTCCCAGAGGGGAGACTCGAACTCCCGACCTCACGATTATGAGTCGTGCGCTCTGACCAGCTGAGCTACTCTGGGGTGCGGCGCTCGTGGACGCCGAACCGAGAAAATTACCCGAGCGCTACTGGGGGGTCAACGGTTTGGTGCCGGTCGAATCGTCCTCGACGAACCTGTACAGGATCTCGCCGTCACGGATCATCCCGAAACGCTCGCGCGCGAGCCGTTCGATGGTAGCGGGGTCGTTCTCCAGGGAGTCGGTGCGGGCGCGCAGCACGTCGACGTCGGCGCGCAGGAGCGCCAACTCGCCCGCTTCACGGGTCTGCAGGGTGTCCAGCCGCCACGCCTCGAAGACATTGTAGTCGCCGCCGAAGACCGCGTAGTAGGCCGCGATCCCAAGGGTCGCCGGCAGCAGCAATCGCCGCCAGGTCGCGCGCTCTTCCACCACCCTTGCCATGGGTCCTCCCCTCCCCGTCCTCGACCACCCCGGTGCTCTACTCAGCCCGGAAACAACTCGCGTCCGGGATAGTGCGCCCGCTCCCCCAGCTCTTCCGCGATGCGAAGCAGCCGGTTGTACTTGGCCACCCGATCGGTGCGGCTCGCGCTTCCGGTCTTGATCTGGCCGGCGCCGGTCGCGACCGCGAGGTCGGCGATAAACGTATCCTCCGTCTCGCCCGACCTGTGACTAATGACATAGCGATATCCGGCGGCGCGCGCCATCCCTATCGCCTCCAGCGTCTCCGACAGGGTTCCGATCTGGTTGACCTTGATCAGAACGGCGTTGGCCACCCCCGAGTCGATCCCGCGCGCCAGTCGAAGGGGGTTCGTGACGAATAGATCGTCCCCGACGAGTTGAACGCGGTCACCCACGGCGGCCGTGAGCGCCTGCCAGCCGGACCAGTCGTTCTCGTCGAGCGGGTCCTCGATGGACACGAGTGGGTAGCGATCGAGCCAGTCGGACCAAAGCGCCGTCATCTCCTCGGCCGTACGCTCGGCGCCGTCCATGGCGTAGAGACCGTCACTGTGGAACTCGCTGGCGGCGACATCCAGCGCCAGCGCGACGTCCTCCCCGGGACGGTAGCCCGCCTGCTCGATGGCCTCCGCGACGGCGTCTATCGCCGCCTGATTGCTGTCCAGATCCGGCGCGAAACCGCCCTCGTCGCCCACGTTGGTCGATAGGCCGCGGGCGGTCAAAAGCCCCTTGAGCGAGTGGAAGATCTCCACCCCCGCACGCAGGGCGCTCTGGAAGTCCGGCAGGCCGACGGGCGCGATCATGAACTCCTGGACGTCCAGGCCGTTCGACGCGTGCACGCCGCCGTTGAGGATGTTCATCAGGGGGACGGGCAACACGGTCGCGTCGTCGCCGCCGAGGTAGCGGTAGAGCGGGACGCCGCGCTCCGACGCCCCGGCGCGCGCCGCCGCCAGGGACACGGCGAGAATCGCGTTGGCCCCGAGGACGCCCTTGTTGTCGGTACCGTCCAACTCCCGCAACGCCTCGTCGAGGCCCGCCTGGTCCTGCGCGTCGCGGCCGATCACGGCGGGAGCGATGATCTCCTCAACGTTCCGTACCGCCCGGTCTACGCCCTTCCCCGCCCACCTGCGCGGATCGCCATCGCGCAGCTCCACGGCCTCGAACTCTCCCGTGGACGCGCCGCTCGGGACCGCCGCCCGGCCCATCGCGCCACCTTCCACCACCACGTCCGCTTCCACCGTGGGGTTGCCGCGCGAGTCGATAATGGTGCGCGCTCGCACCGCCGTGATCCGGCTCAGCGGATGCTCTCCGCCCGCGACTCGTCGGCCGGCAACGTGGGCGCCGAATCGTCGTCGTTCGCGGGCAGATCGGGCCCCTCGGGCAGACGCTCACGGCCCCGGCCGAGCGCGGAGTCCGCCCCGGGCTCGTCGCCCGGATCGCGCAGGTCCGAGATCGCCTCACGCGCGGCCGCAACGGCCTGAGCGACCGGATCGGGTCCGGGGGTGGGGATGGGCTCCCCGTAGCGGACCGTCACATCGTGCGGCCGCACCCGCCAGGTGCCCTTCGGCATGACCTCCCGGCTGCCGCTGACGGCGGCGGGAAGCAACTCCACGCCTGACTTCTTGGCCAGCATGAACGCGCCTTTCTTGAACGGCAGCATGCGGCCGTCCGGCGAGCGCGTGCCTTCCGGGAATATGACCACCGCCGCTTCTTCCCGGGCCATGCGCTCGGCGGCCGCGTCCAGAGAGCGAATCGCCGCCTGCCGATCGCTTCGATCGAGGGAAATGTGCCCGGCGACCTTCCAGGCGCGTCCGAAGAGGGGAATACGCTCGAGCTCCTTCTTGGCGACGAAATGAAACGCCTTGGGCATGCTGGCCGAGATGGCGAAGACGTCGTACCAGGACTGGTGATTGCTGATCACGATCTGGGGTCGATCCAGCACGAGATGCTCCAAACCGTGAACGGTCAGCCGCACCCCGGTGGCCTTCAAGATCCAGCGCGACCAGGTGCGCGCGGCCCACGGATAGAAGGCTGCGCGCACACCGAACAGGGGCGCCAAGTTGACGAGGGCGCCGATCGCGACCGTCGCCACGAACCCATTCAGGCCAACCCACAACGTTCGAATCACGCGGACGCTTCCTCGAGGTGATCGTATCCGCCGCGCGCCAGCGGCGCCTCCCTTCCATCCGCGCCGCGAAGGTACACACCCTCCCCGGCACGCACCACACCAACGCGCGTCAACGGGACCCCGAGCTCGGCCTCGAATTCGGCGGGGCGGGAAGCCCCGGAGTCGGCCGGCGCCGTGAACAGCAGCTCGTAATCCTCCCCGCCCCGCAAGGCCAGGCTCGGGTCAGCGCCGGCGCACGGGTGAACGGGCACGGCCGGGCCATCCAGGTGCACGGCGACGCCGGACGCCCGCGCGAGCCGCAGCGCATCGCCCGCGAGCCCGTCGGACAGATCGATCATCGCCGTGGGCGGCCCGGCACGCGCCAGCCACGACGCCTCGCGGATCCGCGGCGCCGGCCGGGCGAAAGCGGCGCGCGCCGCGTCCTCGGGCGGGTCGCCCCGTTTCCATGCGGCGACCGCGGCCGCCGCCGCTCCCAACTCGCCGGTCACCCAGACGCCGTCGCCCGGGCGAGCCCCGGTCCGCCGCACCGGCCGCGGACAGCGGCCCACCGCGACCACGTCCAGGGTGAGGACGCCGCCGCGGGAGATGTCGCCGCCGAGGAGTCCCGCGCCCACCGCCTCCGCAGCCTCCGTCACGCCCTTCGCGAGCGCGGCCCCTTCGTCGGCACCGCTGTCCGGATCCAGGCAAAGTGCGAGCAGTACGCCCAGCGGCTGCGCAACCATCGCGGCGAGGTCGCTCAGCGCGGCGCAGGCGGCTCGGTAGCCGATTTCCGGGTCCGCGAGCCAGGATCGGCGGAAGTGCACGCCGTCCACGGAAAGGTCGTTGCCCAGCGCCAACGGCTCGCCGGCCTCGATCACGGCGCAGTCATCGCCGGCGTCCACCGCCACGCCCGCCGGGATCGACCCGCGGGCGTTCAGGATGCGCTCGATCAGCGTGAACTCACCGTCCACGGCGGCCCCGCGGGCGAGCGACCGTGCGCCTCCGGCGCCTGAGTACGTCTACCATCCTCGGCGCAGCAGGAGCGCTCCCAACGGAGTCGCCAGCCACACGCCTCCCGCTCCGACCCCCACGTCGCGAACCGGCCCGGCGGGGATGTCGGGGCCCACCTCGAACTCGATCAGCTCGCCGGTATCGGGATCCCAGGCGCGGGCGCCGTCCACTCCGGCGAGCCACACGCGGCCGTCGGCCACCCGCAGGCGCGCTTCTCGCCCCCCGGGACCCAGGGGCGGGTCCGGCTCGCCGGCCCGATCGACCCTCCGCACGGCGCGGTCGAACGCAGCGTAGACGGCTGTCTCGGTCGCCACGACTGAGCGCGCCACGGCGCCCCAGCGCGGATCCGAGTCGCCCAATCGCACGAGCGTAGTCGAGGCCCCGGTCCGCGCCGCGCCCACCGCGCGCAAAACGCCCGCGTCGGTCGCCAGCCACAGATCCCCGCGGTAGGCCGCCAGCCCGGCGACGCGCACCCCCGGGGCTATGCCGCCGGACGTCGTCTCGCCATCGGCGTCCACGAAGACCGCACCGCGTCTGGTCCCGACCCACGCGCCGCCGGGCGCCGGCAGCACGGCCAGCACCCGGTCATCGGGCAGGCGGGCACCGGCGCGGCTCCAGCGACCGTCCGCCTCCAGCACGTAGAGGCCGTCCTCGGCTCCCGCCCACAGCCGCCCTTCGACCTCCGCGAGCTCGCGCACGCGACCGCGCGGGGCGCCGTGAACCCTGCCCTCCCACTGCAGCCAGCGATCCAGGTCATGGTCGGCGCGTGCCACTCCCTGGCGGCGGCTCCCGGCGTCGCCGCCGAACCAAATCGCGTCATCGCTGACGAGCAGGGTGGAGACGCCGCGGCTGGGCACGCCGTACACGTAGTGGGCCGGCTCGGAGGCGAAGTCCGAGTACCGGAACAGGTGTCCGCCGTAGGTGCCGATCCACACGTCGGGCGAGCCCAGCAGAGACACCGCGTCCGTCACCGGCCAGGAGCGCCCCACCTCGTCTATGGTCAGCGTCCGTCCCCGCGCGCGAATCAGAGGGTCGCTCATCGGGTCGGCCGCAGCCGACCCGAGCAACGGAGGGGAGACCCCACGCGGCAGCGACTGCGCCGTGAATGAGCCCCGCTCGAGCACGGACCAGCCGCTCGACTCGCGGAGAAACACCGGCCGCCCCGGCTCATCGGAGAAGACGATGTCGAACACGGGCGGAGAGGCCGCGAGCCCCTCGTCGCGCCAGCGACCGAAGAACGGCGAGTAGCTGAACAAACGTCCGTCCACCGTGGCGAGCCACAGCTCGTTGGAGACGATGTCGAAGGCGAGCGCCGTTGGGTCCGCTGCGACCGGGTAGCCGTCCTCCGCTGTAATGGGGTCCAGCCACCGGTCAAAGCTCACGTCGAACACGCCGATGCCCGCCGAGGACCCCACGTAGATCAGCCGATCATCCGTGGCCAGGGCTCCCACCTCGGAGAAGTCGGATACCAGGACGCGGTCCTCCGGCCGCCAGCGAGCGCTCTGCGCGAACAGGCTGCCGCCGACGGCCGAAGCGACGGCCGCCGCGAATGCCAGGGCTGGGATACGGGCACGGGATAGGGTCATGATGAGTGTTACAGCGCGCTGCACGTGACGTGCCCCCGGGAGCGGGCCTGTGCGGCGGCCACTAGTGGACTGTTACAGTCCACTAGCGCGGCGGAGCCTGGTCGAACAGCACGAACGGAAACGCCGGTTCGGGCTGGCGAGGCGGCTCCGCGACCATGACCGGAGCGATCGCCTCCGCCAGATCCGCGGGGGACAGGCCGCGCCCGGCCCCTATCCACAGCGCCGCCAACGAGCTCACGCCCAGCGCCACGCCGGCCGCGTCCCGCGGCTCGGCCCCCTGCGCCAGAAGTCCTCCCACCAGCCCCGCGAGGTGGTCGCCCATGCCCGCCTTGGCAAAGTCCGAGCTCCCACCGGCGTCCACCAGCACGGGCGCGCCGTCCCGGGCGACGACGCTGGGGGCGCCCTTCAGCAGCAGCGTGCCCCCGATCTCGGCGGCGAACTCGCGCGCTGCCTGCACGGGATCCGCCTTGGCGGCCGCCGATCCGCCGCTCCAGATCCGGCCGAACTCCCCCGGATGAGGCGTAAGCACCAGCGGGCGTCCGGCGGCGGCGGCGGCGACCGCTCCTCCTTCGGCGCCCAGCAGCGTCAGGGCGTCGGCGTCCAGCACCGTGGGCACCCCGGGCGTCGCCTCGAGAAGGGCCCGCAGCGCCTCACCGTCCTCCGCCGAGGTCCCCATGCCCGGTCCCGCCACCACGGCGTCGGCGGAGGCCGCCGCTCGGCCGAACGCCTCACCGTCCTCGCGCGGGACGAACAGGGCGTCCGGCACGGCCTCCTGGATCAGCAACCGATTGGCCTCGCTCGACGCGACCCTGACCAGCCCCGCCCCCGCCCGCATGGCCGACCTCGCGGCCAGCACCGCCGCGCCTCCCATGCCCGACCTCCCGGCCACTACAAGCACCGAGCCGGCCTCGTACTTGTGAGTCCCGAACGCCCTCGCGGGGAGTCGCTCGAGCGCCCAGGCGGGGGTGATCGCCTGCGCCGAAGCCGCATCGCCGCTGGGCGGGAACCCTATCTCGACCGCCATGATCCGGCCGCAACGCGCTCGCCCGGGGGGACGCAGAAGGCCACGCTTGGGCCAGCCGAAGCAAACCGTCACGTCCGCACGTACGGCCGCAGCCGCCGCCGGCCGGCCCTCGCTCTCGCCTGGGATTTCGCCCGTATCGGGGTCTACGCCGGAGGGGAGGTCCAGGGCAAGAACGGGTCGGCCCGACCCGTTCAAGGCGGCGATGATCGCCGGGACGCCGCCGCGCGGCGCGCCTCGCGCCCCGGTGCCCAGCATGCCGTCCACTATCACGCCCGCCGCGGCGAACGCCGAGTCGGCCTGCTCCTCGACGCGCGGCAGCTCGAAGCCGTGGGCCAGCGCCGCCTCCGGCTCGCGTGCGCCGGTTGGCAGCCAACGGACCTCCCTGCCCCAGGCGCGCAGCGTACGTAGCAGGACGAGCGCGTCGCCGCCGTTGTTGCCGGGCCCGACGGCCGCCACCACGATGCCCTCCGGATGCATGCTTTGGAGTAGCAGGGCGGCGGAGCGACCGGCGTTTTCCATGAGCACGCGCTCGGGAACGCCGGCTCGTTCGCGGGCGTCCCGATCCAGCCTCTCCGCCTCACCCGCGGTAGGGAGCCAGACGTGCGAACGCCCCCACACGACGCGCAGGGGCGATGCAGGCGCGGCCTTCAACGGCCCACCAGCCGGTGGGCCGAAGCCACCTTCCCTACTTGTAGGACTGGCTGATCGTCCGGCCGAAACTGATTTCGCCGTTGTCGATCCGGATGTTGAAGCCGCAATCTGGGTCGGAGCACACCCAGGCCTTGTAAGTGATCGGCGCCCCCTCCCGTCCGTAATCGGACAGAGGGAGCATGTGCCCATTGCCACACTTGCGGCACATGGGAAATTCCTGATCCGCCATCGAAACCCCTCCCCTCATCGTACTCAACTGGCGCTGGCGCTCGCAGGCACCGGCGTCTTCACCCCGCCGTAGCGGATTCGCAAGCGGTCTCGGCCGCGTTGCCCGAATTATTCAGATCGAAGCGCCCCAGGGATAATCGCGCTCGAACACCTCTTCGAAGTCGTACACCCCGTAGAAATCGTCCAGTGAATCCTCGTCCTGCTTGATCAGGATGCCGCATTCGACCAGCGCGAAGACGATCTCCCCAACGTCCTCGGTCCTCGAGATCCCCCAGTGCTCCAGCACGGTGCGAGCCATGGGACCGAATCGCTCGATGGCGAGATCCCGCACACCTTCCGTCAGCTCACGACCGGAAATGTGCCGTGTCTCATCCAGCCGCTGGAGAACGAAGTGCAGCGCCGATATGAGAAATATATAGGCCGTCTCACGGTAGCGCGGATTGCGCTCCCGAAGCTGGTCCATCACCTGTTCATCCAGTACGAGACTACCCATACAGGTCCCGCGTTCGGTGCATCGCGGCGCCCGGCCGCCGCTGCAGGTTTACGCCGTAATGTGCAAACGCACGCGCGCGAGCGCCAGCGCAACATGGGTTGCCGCGACCCGGGCCGAGGACGTGTCTTCCGCCGAGTTCGGCCACGCCTACACCGCGATCGGCGCCATCTGGTCCCTGAGCGAAGCGTACAGGGGGAAGCGCTCCACCAGTTCCGACACACTCCCCCTGACGGCTCTGGTGACCGCCTCGTCCTCGGGCGCATCCAGCACTTCGGATATCCAACCGGCGATCTGCGCCATCTCGTCCGCGCCCATGCCACGCGTGGTGAGCGCCGCCGTGCCGATGCGGATGCCGGATGTCACGAAGGGCGAGCGCCGCTCGCCGGGCACGGTGTTCTTGTTCGTAGTGATGCCTGCTCGCTCCAGGGCCGCTTCAGCGTCCTTGCCGGTCAACTCGCCGGCGCTCAGGTCCAGGAGCAGCAAATGGTTGTCGGTGCCGCCGCTGACCAGCGCCTGCCCACGCGCGAGCAGCCCCTCGGCCAGCGCCTTCGCGTTGCCGACCACCGCGTGCGCGTAAGCGGAGAACTCCTCGCTCAGCGCTTCCCTGAACCCGACCGCCTTGGCCGCGATGATGTGCATGAGTGGGCCACCCTGCATGCCGGGGAAAACCGCCTTGTTCACCGGCTTCGCCCACTCCTCGGTGGACAGCACGAACCCGCCGCGGGGGCCGCGCAGGGTCTTGTGCGTCGTGCTCGTGACCAGGTCGGCGTGGGGCACTGGGCTGGGGTGCGCTCCACCCGCGATCAGGCCCGCGATGTGCGCCATGTCGACGATCAGCACCGCTTCCACTTCGCGGGCGATCTCGGCGAACGCCTCGAAGTCGATCGTCCGTGGGTAGGCGCTGGCACCCGCCACGATCGCGCGAGGCCGTTCCGCCAGCGCCAACTCACGCACCCGGTCGTAGTCGATCAGGCCGGTCGACTCGTCCACGCCGTACGCGGCGCTGCGGTAGAGCTGGCCGCTGAAGTTGACGGGCGAGCCGTGGGTGAGGTGGCCGCCGTGAGACAGGTCCATCCCAAGGAGCGTGTCCCCGGCCTTCAGCGCCGCGAAGTAGGCGGCCATGTTTGCCTGGGCGCCGGAATGCGGTTGCACGTTTGCGTGCTCGGCCCCGAACAACCGCTTGGCCCGGTCGATGGCGAGACGCTCGGCCTCATCCACGCAGTGGCAGCCGCCGTAGTAGCGGCGGCCGGGGTAGCCCTCGGCGTACTTGTTGGTGGCGACGGTGCCCATCGTCTCGAGCACCGCCCGAGACGCGAAGTTCTCGCTGGCGATCAACTCCAGTCCGGAGTGCTGACGCTCCGCCTCGCAGCGGATCGCGTCGAACACTTCCGGGTCGGCCTGCCTCAGCAATTCCATGCGCGCTCCAGTCGGGGGACGGATGGGGGTCGCACGTGCCTCAAAGCCAGTTTCTCTGAATTGCGGCCACCTGCCGGATGCGGCGCTCGGCCAGACGGTCAGCCGCCTCGTACGTCGGGATCCCCTCGTTCTCGGCGATCTCGAACAGGGCCAGGAGGCTCTCGTAGATCTCCGCCGCCTTGCGCTTGGATTGCTCCGCCGTCCAGCCCTGGATCTCGCCGTACACGTTGATCAGGCCACCGCCGTTGATCACGTAGTCCGGAGCGTACAGAATCCCGCGCTCGGCGAGCGCGTCCCCGTGCCGTTCCTCGGCGAGTTGGTTGTTGGCCGCCCCGGCAATCGCCTGGAAGCGAAAGCGCGGCAACGTGTCGTCGTTCACGACGGCGCCCAGCGCGCACGGCGCGAAGATCTCGGCGTCCACATCGTAGATCTCGTCCGGGCCGACCGTGTCCGCGCCGAAGCGCTCGGCCACGTCCCGGACCTTGTCGGCGTCGATGTCGGTCACGGTGAGCCTGGCGCCCTCCTCAGCGAGATCCTCACACAGGTAGCAACCCACGTGACCCAGGCCCTGCACCGCCACGTGCACGCCCTCCAGGGAGTCCGACCCCAGTCTCTTGCTGGCGCTGGCCTTGATTCCCCGGTAGACGCCGAAGGCCGTAACCGGAGACGGATCGCCGGAGCCGCCGCGAATGCCGGTCACGTGCTCGGTCTCCATCAGCACGTAGTCCATGTCGTCGACGCTGGTGCCCACGTCCTCGGCGGTGATGTAGCGACCCTTGAGGGACTCTACGAAGCGGCCGTGAGCGCGGAAGATGGCTTCGCGCCGCATGGTCTTGTTGTTACCGAGGATAACCGACTTGCCGCCGCCCAGGTTCAGCCCCGCAACGGCCGCCTTGTAGGTCATCCCCTTGGATAACCGCAGCACGTCGATGAGGGCCTCCTCGTCGCTCGCGTAGTTCCAGAAACGGCAGCCCCCCAGCGCGGGCCCCAACGTAGTGTCGTGGATCGCGATGATTCCCTTGTAGCCGGCCTCCGGCTCATGGCAGAACACGACCTGCTCGTGTCCGTACTCGCCGATGAGGTCGAAAATCTCCACTATCCGCTCCAGTCGTGGGTGCCGCTCGCCCCGATCGGGGCCCGCCGTCTATCCTCAGTCCTCGTAAAGAGAGCGCGCGATGATCACGCGCTGAATCTCGTTCGTGCCTTCGTAGATCTCCGTGGCCTTGGCGTCCCTCATCAGCTTCTCCACGGGATAGTCGCGCATGTACCCGTAGCCGCCGAAGATCTGCACCGCCTGGGTGGTGACCCACATGGCCGTCTCGCTGGCGAACAGCTTGGCCATGGACGCGTGCGCCATGGTCGGGTCCGCGGCCGCGCGCTCCAGCAGCCCCGCGGCGGCCTCGATCCTCGTCGCCATGTCCGCGAGCTTGAACTGAATGGCCTCGAACCGGCGCAGCGCGCTACCGAACTGCTCCCGTTCGTCGGCGTAGGTTCGCGCGTGTTCGAGCGCCGCCCGCGCGATGCCGACGGCCTGCGCCGCGACGCCCAGGCGCCCGATGCGCAGTCCATCCATCGCCAGCGCCATGCCTTCGCCCAGGCCCCCGAGAGACGCATCTCCGTCAAGCTCGACATCGCGCAACTCGACGGTGAGGATCTCCAACGCGCGCAGACCCATCGTGTACTCACGGCCCCCCACCTCCACTCCCGGCGCGTCCGTGGGCACCAGGAACATGCCGAAGCCGGTGTCCCCGCCGGCGCCGTCCTCGGTGCGCGCTACCACCAGGGCCACGTCCGCCAGCCGGGCGTTGGTGACCCACTTCTTCGACCCCGACAGCACCCAGCCGTCGTCGGCGCGGCGCGCCACGGTCTGCAGGGCGCGCGCGTCGCTTCCCGCAACGGCCTCCGACAGCGCGAAGCACGCGATCGACTCGCCGCTCGCGAGAGCCGGCAGCCAACGCGCGCGCTGAGTCTCACTTCCGTGTTCGCGGATCAGACGCACGCCGAACGCGCTGTGGATCGACATCGTCAAGCCGATGGCCGGTTCTCCCCAGGACAACTCCTCCAGCACCGCCAGATAGGTGGGTAGGTCGAAGCCGAGGCCGCCGTACTGTTCAGGCGCCAGTAGGCCCCAGAAGCCCAGCTCGGCCATGTGCCCTAGCGCGCCCGAGTCGAGCCGCCGGTCGGCATCCCAAGACTCGACGTGGGGACGCAGTTCGGCCTCCGCGAATTCGCGAGCGAGCCCGCGAACCTGCGCGAGCTCTTCGCTTGGCGTCTCGACCGCGCTCATCCTGCCTCCGAATAGTCGTAGAAGCCGCGTCCTGATTTCCGGCCCAACCAGCCCGCGGCGACGTACTTTCGCAGCAGCGGACAGGGCCGGTACTTATCGTCTCCGAGGTCCCTCTGCAGGACCTCGAGGATGGACTGACACGTGTCCAGCCCGATCAGGTCGGCCAATGCGAGGGGCCCCATCGGGTGATTCATGCCGAGCTTCATCACGGTGTCGATCGCCTCGGCGGTCGCGACGCCCTCCATGAGGCAGAACACCGCCTCGTTGATCATCGGCATCAGGACCCGATTCGACACGAAGCCCGGGAAGTCGTTGACCTCCACGGGGGTCTTGCCCAGGCCGCGCGCGGCGTCCATCACGGCCCGCGTCGTCTCGTCCGATGTCTGAAGGCCCCGGATCACCTCCACGAGCGACATCACGGGAACCGGATTCATGAAGTGCATGCCGACGACCCGCTCGGGGGCGCGCGCGTGGCGCGCGAGGTCGGTGATCGAGATCGAAGAGGTGTTGGTCGCCACGACCGCCTCACCCGACACCTCGGCGATGCGCTCGATGAGATCCGCCTTGAGCCCCGGGTGTTCCGGCACTGCCTCCACGATGAGGTCCGCGCCGGCGACATCGGCGAGGTCGGTGCTGCCTCCCAGGCGGGCCAGCGTCTCTGCGCGCTCCGCTTCTTCGAGTCGCCCTTTGCGCACCTGACGAGCGAGGTTGGCGTCTATCGTCGCCCGCGCCCGCTCCAGCGCGTCCTCATCGACGTCGACGATCGTCACGGGGTGGCCGTGTTGGGCGAAGACGTGGGCGATGCCGTTGCCCATCGTGCCCCCACCCACGACCGCCACCCTGTCTATCTTCGTCATGCCTCGAATTCCAGAAGGAACGCCGTTGCCCCGCGCGCGCCCCGGCTGGGCGCCCGGGCGGTCAGCGCAGCGCCGATGCGACGCGGTCGCGCAGGCGCGCGGCCACGAGCGTGGCGACGAGGACCTTGACGACGTCCCCCGCGAGGAACGGCAGCACCCCCAGCTCCACAGCGCGCGCCGCGTCCCCCGTGAGAATCGCCAGTTGCGAGGCGCCTCCCGCGAACACGATCAGCGACGCCAGGAACAGTCCCCCGGCGAGCGCGGCCAGGGACGCAACGGAATTACCCGGCGCGCGCGCGGCGAACCAACCAGCGGCGGCTGCGGCGGCGGGAAAGGCGAGCAGGTACCCCCCCGTGGGACCGAACAGGTACGCGGCGCCCGAGCCCGCGACGAACACGGGCAGCCCTGCCAGGCCCGCGGCCAGATAGGCCCCCTGCGAGATCGCGCCCAGCCGGGGCCCGAGCAGCGCGCCGGCCAGCAGCACGAAAAGCGTCTGCAGCGTCACCGGTATCGCGGTGCCGGGAATCGGCACCGCGACACGGGCTCCGAGCGCCGTGAGCATGGCGAAGAGCACTACCGCGAGGACCCCGAGGGCGCGCGGAGCCGTGTGTACGGCCGCGACGGGCGGGGATACCGAGTGTTGGCTCATGTCAGCTCCTGTCCACGGAAAGGGCCACCGCGTCGCCGCCGCCCAGACAGAGCGTCGCGATGCCGGTCTCCTCGTCTCGATCCTGCATGGCGTGCAGCAGCGTCACCAGGATGCGCGCCCCGGAGGCGCCGATCGGATGCCCCAGCGCGACCGCGCCACCGTTGACGTTCACCCGGTCCCAGTCCCAGCCGAGCTCACGGCCGTCGGCGAGCGCCTGCACGGCGAACGCCTCGTTCGCCTCGATCAGGCCGTAGTCGGCCATGGACCTGCCGTCCTTCTCCATGACACGCCGCACGGCGGTCACGGGCGCGAAAAACAGCTCCTGCGGGGCCACCGCGCCCGTTGAATAGGCCGATATCCGACCCTGAATCTCCAGTCCATGGGCCCTGGCGTACTCCTCGCTGGTGACCACGAGCGCCGCCGCGCCGTCGTTCAATCCCGGCGCATTCCCCGCCGTGACGACGGGCTCCGTGACCTCCGACGGCGCGTCGCCCGAGAACACCGTCGGCAGCCGACCCAGGGCCTCACGATTCGTGTCCCGGCGCGGCGACTCGTCCGCGGCCACGACCGTGCCCCCCTTGCGGCTCGCAATCTCGATGGGAACGATCTCGGCCTCGAACCTTCCGCCGTCCTGGGCCGCGACGGCTCGCTGGTGCGACTGCAACGCGAACTCGTCCGCGTCCTCTCGCGAGATGCCGGCCTTCCACGCCGTGTACTCCGCGTGCCCGCCCATGTGGCACTCGTGAAACCCGCAGAACAGGCCGTCGTGTATGAGTCCGTCCACCATCGAGCGGTTGCCGAACTTCACCCCCGTGCGGTGCCCGAACACGTAGTACGGAGCGTTCGACATCGACTCCATGCCGCCGGCGACCAGCACGCGCGCGTCGCCCGCCCGGATCGCCTGGGCGGCGAGCATCACCGCCTGCAGCCCCGATCCGCACACGCGGCTGACCGCCATCGCGCCCACGTTGTCCGGGCACCCGCCACCGAGCGCCGCCTGTCGAGCCGGCGCCTGACCCAGGCCGGCCGACACGACGTTACCGAGTATCACGTCGTCGATGTCGGATGCGTCTATGCCGGAACGCTCGAGCGCGGCACGGATCGCCGCCGACCCTAGCTCTGTAGCTGATTTGGGGGCCAGCCCGCCCAGGAAGCGCCCGATCGGCGTGCGTGCGGTGCCTACGACGACCGCGGTACGCCGCGGATCGCTCATGAGTCCTCCGTTGAGTTTTGCTGCCTTTGGCGCGCCGGAACAACGCGAAGCGGCGGCGAAAGATAGCGGCGGCTGCGGATCGGGTCTAGCGCGCTCGCGCGCGCGGGCGCGCGGCATTGAGCGCGACCGGTGCCCCTCCCGTACCGGTCGCTCCCGCTAACAAGAGCATGGCTGCGCGAGCCGAAATCACGCGCGCCTCCAGCGGCCCTCCGTCACGGCCCTTCGAGGTCGGCCTCGGCAAGGAGCCGGGGCCGCTCGGAGTCCGGATCCAGGCGACCCCACGGGGTGACGGGGTCGTGCTCGAATACGAGCAACCAACCCTCCGTCCGGGCCCGCTCCAGTTGCCGCCGCTTGGACTCGAGCGTCACGAGAGGTTCCAGGTCGTAGCCCATGATCCACGCCAGCGGCAGGTGCGCCGCGGTGGGCACGAGGTCGGCGAGGAAGCACGCCGTCTGTCCGCGCGACTCGATGAGGATCGACTGATGGTGCGGCGTGTGCCCCGGAGTCCGGAGCGCCTTCATGCCGGGCACGATGTCGACGTCGCCATCCACGAACTCGAACAGGCCGGCGTCCGCGATCGGCTCGTAGCTGGCCGGCAGGTAGCTCGCGCGCACCCTCTCGTTTGCCCGGTGGGCGAACTCGAACTCGCCCTTCTGCACCACGTAACGCGCTCGTGAAAAGGCCGGAACCGGCTCGTCCCGACCCGCCTCGACCATCGTGTTGCCGCCTGCGTGATCGAAGTGCAGGTGCGTATTGACGACGTAATCGATCCGGTCGGGCTCGAACCCGGCCGCGCGCACCGCGTCCTCGAGCCGGGTGGGGTCGCCGGCGTTGTCGATGCCGTAGATGTCCAGGAAGCGCTCGGACTCCTTGTTCCCCACGCCGGTGTCGATCAGCACGAGCGAGTCGGGCGTCTCGACCAGCAGGCAGCGTAGCGCGAGCGAAATCCGGTTGCGGTCGTCCGCTGGAGCCCTCTTCTCCCACAGCGGCTTCGGCACCACGCCGAACATCGCGCCGCCATCGAGTCGGATGGCACCTGCGTTCAGCGCGTGTATGCGAAAGTCTCCCAGGGCGCGGGACGTCACCAGGCCGGTCGCGTCCACCTACGCCCACTCCATCGATCTCGGTAGCGCGGAGCGGCGCCGACTCGGGCGCGCGGCCGGCCGCATCAGCGCGCGCAGATCCGCGAGCGTGGGCGCGGCCCGCTCCTCCGCCCGGGCGATCAGCTGGATGAGGAGCGCGGCCGTGGCACGCGCGTCCCCCCAGGCCCGGTGGCGCGCCTCGTTGGGAATGGCGAAGTAGTGGCACAGCGCGTCCAGCGAGCGGCGCCGTACTTCGGGAACCAGGCGTCGCGCCATGCGCACCGTGCACAGCCGCTCGCGGACGCGCAGCCGGCGCCCGCACAGGTCGAATTCGCCGTGCAGGAAGCGCCAGTCGAAGCCCGCGTTGTGCGCCACCAGGACCCTGTTTCGAAGCGCCGCGGCGACCCGCTCCGCGATGTCCGCGAAGCCGGGCGCGGCGTCCACCATCGCCTGCGAGATATTGGTCAGCCGGCTGATGGCGGGGGGGATCGCTCGGCCCGGGTTCACCAGCGTGCGCAACTCGCCCCGGAACTCCCCTCGGCCGGTAAGGCACACGACGCCCACCTCGGTGATTCGGTGCCCGAACGCGGCGGAGCCGCCGGTCGTCTCCACGTCCAGCACCGCGTACTCCATCTCCTCCAGCGCCGCGTCGTCGCCCGGCGCCGCTCCCGCCGAAGGACCAGGCATGGCCGGGCCGACGTTCCCTTCCTGCCAGGGGACGAGCCCGAACGGCGTGACCGCCGGGGCGACCTCACCCGGCCAAACGAGTGGGGACTCCCGCACCACCCGGGGTCGTTCGGCGCCGCGCTTACCGGATGCGCGTTGGGCGCGTTCCAGGTCGCGCAGAGCCGCTCGGGCCGCCGCCAGCCGCGTGTCCCGGTCAGCGTCCCAGAGATCGGCGCCGGGCGCCTCGGATTCCGCGCGGCCCGAGCCCCCGGGCCCTTCCTCTACCAGGCCGGCGCCCTGCGCACCGGAAGCGTCATGCATCGAGCACCCCCTCCCCCCCGTACCAGCTCTGCCCCATCGAACGAGATCACCGCGCGTTGATCTTCGGCGATCTCCTCCTGGCCCGTCAAGAAATCGACCGCGTCCACGATACGATAGCCGGCCTCGCTCTCCATCTCCCGATAGGTGTGTTCGTTGCGGCTGTAGCCGAGTACCAGGCCGGGACGCACCGCCATGAAGTTGCACCCGCTCGACCACTGCTCCCGCTCCTGATACGTCCGCCGGTGGCCGCCGCAGTAGATCGGGTTGAGCGGCATGTCCACGGCCTCCAGGGCGCTGAAGAAGTCCTTCTCTTCCCGCATGCCCGTCCGCCCGGCCGTGAAGTGCAGGATCGACGCACGCTCAGGTCCTATGAACTCGGGCGGAAAGAAGATGCCGTGCTCGTGATCCACCATCGTGAAGATCATGTCGAGGTGGATCATGGCGCGGTCGGTGGGGAGCACCACCACTAGGATGTCACGCACTCCCTGCTCGGCGACGAGTCGCTCGGAAACCGCGTCGAACGCGCCCGGGCTGGAGCGCTGACTGAGGCCCATGACGACGAGGTCGGGCCGCAGCACGTGGAGGTCTCCGCCCTCGATGGTATAGCCGCCCCGGCGCTCTTCGCTGCCGTCGTAGATGAGGCCGGTGTTCGCGAGGGCCGGATGGTGGGTGAAGAGCGCCTTGGTGATCAGCTCCTCGGTCCAGCGCGCGGTGTAACGCATGGACCCCACCACCGCGCCCGTCCCCACCACCATCGCGGCGTCGCGAGTGAAGAACAGGTTGGGCAGCGGGGGCAGGTCGTAGCCCTGGACGCCGAGCATCTTCTGGAGCGGCCCCTCGTGTACCTCGCGCCCCTCGATGAAGTAGGAGACCAACTCGTCCGCGTCGAGCTCGCGCAGGCGCGCGGCGAGCGGCTTGGAGTGGATCATCTCGGCGGCGCGATCGACGAGGAACGTGCGCGCCTCCTCTTTGCCGCAAAGGTCTACGAGCAGGTCGCGGACCTCGTACACCTCCGCGAACCGCGCCAGAATCGACTTGAATACGCGGTGCTCGGAGCGGGCCGCGTCCAGGTCGATGATGTCGGTGTAGAGAAAGTCCTCGCGCGTCGCGGGAGTGACCGCGAGCAGTTCCGGTCCGGGCGTGTGGCAGACGACCGCCTCCAGCGCGCCGATTTCTGACGTCACGCAGACGGGCACCTCGGCCGCTCCGCCTTCGGGCTGTGTCGGCTCGGACGCGGTCGCCATCAGGAGGCTCCCCCGGGGCGGCCCCGACGGGCCTCCGACAGCGCGTAGGACAGGCCCTCCAGCTCCACCGCCATGTTCACGTTGCGCAGCGCCACGCCGTCCGGCACCTCGAGCGCGACCGGGGCGAAGTTCAGGAGGGCGCCGATGCCCGCCTCGACCGCGCGATCGACCACCGCCTGGGCCGCCGCCGCCGGTACCGCCACTATGACGATGTCGATGCCCCTCTCGGCGAGCTCGCGCTCCAGGTCCACCTCCGAGCGCACTTCCACGTCGTGCACGTGGGTGCCGACCTTGGCGGGGTCGGCGTCGAAGCCCACCTCGATCTGGAATCCCTCAGAGCCGAATTCGCGATATCCCATCAACGCCGCGCCGATCCGCCCGGTGCCCACCACCGCGACGCGCCACGGGCGATGCAGTCCCAGGATCGCCTTGAGCGCATCGCCCAGCTCGGCGACCGGGTAGCCGAGTCCGCGCTTGCCGAACGTGCCGAACACGGACAGGTCCTTGCGCACCTGCGCCGCGGTAGTGCCCGCGCGCGACGCAAGATCCTCGCTGGACACCGTTTCACGGCCCTGGGTCTGAAATTCGGCGAGGTGGCGCCGATAGAGCGACAGGCGCAATACCGTGGAGTCCGAGACCTTCTTCATCGGCGCCGCCGGGGGCTTTGTGAATCCATTCACAAAGCAAGCTACCGGGCACCGATGGCCCCGTCAAACCTACGCCGTAAGGTCCGGGATCCAGGCCTCCAGGCGCCCGCCTTCGGGGTCATCGCGGAAGCGCATGGTTCCACCGAGCATGGTCGCGGTGAGCGCCGCCACGGCGGATCTCAGCCACGAGCCGGGCGCCCCGGCGCCCTCCTCGGAAGCGACCGCGTCGAGCGACGCGGCAACCACCTGCGCCGGGTCGCCGGACGCCTCGGGAAGCCAGAGCCAACGCCCCGCGGGTCCTTGCCACTCGGCCCGCAGCGCCCCGCCCCCTGCCCCGTGCGCGAGCGAAATCCGGAGCCGGATCGGGCCGGCCGCCTCCTTCCCTACCGCCGTCGAGGCGAGCACGAGCACTCGCTCCAGGCGACGCACGTCCGTCGTGAAGGCGCCGGACAACTCACCCGACTCGATGTCCCAGGGAGCATCTTCGGTCGCCAGTTCGCGGGCATAGCCGGCCACGTCCTCCGCCAGCTCCGGGACGTCGACGGGCGCTGAAATCACCGCCGGGGGGTTGCCCGTGAGCCATCCGCCGAGGTCCAACGCCCCCTCGATCAGGTGGGCCAGCTGACGCCCCGCCACTCCCACGCGACCGACGGCGCGCTGGACCGACGCGTCCAGCGGACCCAGCACGCCCTCGGCGAGCAGCTCCTGGTGCCCGAGTACCGACGATAGCGGCGTCCTGAGCTCGTGCCCGATCTCGTCGAGAAGAGCCCGAGAAATGGCCCGCGGCGGATCCGTCGGGTGACCGTTCACCGTTCCCGGGTCGCCTCCCCCAGAGCCCTTGCGAGCGCCACGAATTGGGCGGGTGCAAAGGTTTCGGGACGGGCCGACAGATCTACCCCGAGCTGCCGCTCCAGGGCCTCTATCCGGTCCGGAGTCAGCCGGTATTCCGGAGCGTCGCGGAGCACCCGCTGGAACTGCTTCCGGCGGCGCGCGAACGCGGCGCGCGTCAGCGTGCGTGTGGCCTCTTCCTCGGCCGGGCTCAGCCGAGGCGGCCGGTGCGGGCGGAGACGGATCACGCTGGAGTGCACGTCCGGGGCGGGCCGGAACGCGCCCGGCGAGACGTTGAAGACCCGGTCCACCTCGGCCACCACACGGGTGCCGACGCTGAGCGCGCCGTACGTCTTGGTGCCCGGCGGAGCGACGATGCGGTCGGCCACTTCCCGCTGCACCATCAGCACCGCCAGCGCCGGCCGCCACGCCGCGGACAGAATCCTGAACAGCATGGGGGAGGTGCGATTGTACGGCAGATTGCCGACGATCTTGAAGTCGGGGCCGAGTGGGCCCACGTCGTCGCGGCCGGTGCGCAGGAAGTCGGCGTGCACGACATCGACCGACTCGTCCGCCGAGTAGCGAGCGGTCAGCTCAGCAGCGAGCGCGTCGTCCAGCTCGATGCAGACGAGTCGCGCGACGCGACCGGCCAGGTGCTGGGTAAGCGCCCCCCGGCCCGGCCCTATCTCCACCACTTCATCCGCCGAGGTCAGCTCGAGCGCCTCCACTACCGCGCGCTGAATGTTGGGGTCGACCAGGAAGTTCTGGCCGAGAGACCGCTTGGCGCGAGGCCGGGGGTCGACCTTGCCTCGAGGCACCGTCAGGGCCGGACCAGAAGGATGGTTCGGTCGTCTACCGGGGAGCCATCCAGGCCACCGTCGGTGTCGCTCACGACGGCGGCCACGATGTCGCTCAGGGGACCGGCGAGACCGTTACCGATGCGCGCCAACAGGGCTCCTTCGCCGCTCGAGCCGTCCACCGCGGGGTAGGCGTCGGACAGGCCATCGGTAAAGAGGCACAGTGTGTCCTTCCGGGCCCAGCCGGTCACGCTTTCGGCGGGCTCCACGTCGGCCATGCCCAACGGCGGGTGCGTGGCCGCCAGCCGCTCGGGTTCACCGCCGGGGCTGAATCGGAAGGCGTGCGGGTGGCCGGCGTTGGCGTAGACCAGGCTGCCGTCCGGCTGGATCACGCCGTAGAAGAGCGTGAGATACATCTCGGTGCTCTCCAACTCGTCGCGCAGCGTTTCGTATACGCGGGCGAGCACCTTGCCCGGCGCCGAGGACTCCCGCGCGTGCACCGCGAGCGCGCTCATTGTCAACGCCATGATCAGCGCGGCGCCGACGCCGTGGCTGCTCACGTCTCCGATCATGACGCCGATGCGCCCGTCCTGCAGCCGAAACAACTGATAGAGGTCGCCACCGATGGACTCGGCGGGCACGCTGCGGGCGGCCACCTCGGCGAGGTCGGCGAACTCACGGCTGTCCGGCAACAGCTTCGCCTGAAGGTGGTGTGCGAGCTCCATGTCGCGCGCGAGCCGCTCCCTCTGCAGGCTCTGCTGCACCAGCCGTTGTGCCTCGATGGCGGCGCCCACCTGCGAAGCGATCGCCGCGAGCATGCGCGCGTCGCCGGCCGTGAAGCGCTCGCTGCCGGTGTGTCCGACCAGAGTAATGGCTCCAACGCGCCGGGTCTCCCCCTCCGGGGGGGTGTAGCTCACCGGCACCGCCAGCAGCGCTTCGCGCGACGTAGCAGCGTCCCTGGGTGTGGAGCGCTGGTACTCGGCGCCGCGCTCCAGGTTGACCGGCTCGCCTTCCCGAAATACCTGAGCCGTGACCGAGTCCGCGTCGCCGATGGGGATCCGTTCGCGCACCGGCGGCGTCCCCACGACCGCGCGCAGCCGAAGCGCCTCCCCGCTCGACTCGGGCGTCCACAGGGCGGCCCTGCGCGCACCCAGCACGTCCGCCACGTGCGCCAGGATCCTTTGCGTGGCGTCGTCCATGGACAGGACCGACGCCAGGATCTCGCTGATCGTGTAGAGGAGGTTGATCTCTTCGTAGCGCTCCGACAGCTCCTGGGCCGTGGAGCGCGCTTCGCGCTCGTAGCCGAGCAGCGCGGCCACCACTTCGGCCACGAATCCCGCCTTGTCCGGGCTCGCCAGCGGGCAGGCGATCGCGACCTCCAGAAGGACGCCGTCGTCGAGGACACGTTCGGCGCTCACCTCCGCCCCACCGGGTGGCCACCCGTGCTCGAACGCCACCTCGTAGGCCCCTCTGGCGCCGTCCCGCCTGCGCACGCGCAGGCCCGCGCCGTGCGCCGTCCCGTACGCGTTCAGGAACGCGCGCGCGGCCGCCGGCAGCGCCAGAGGCTCCCCCCAGGTCATCCGGAAGGCGCCCGCCGGCCCGCCCGCCGGCGCGCATACAGCACCATGAACAGCGAGTTGCCGACGTCGTTGTACTCGACGTGATCCATCAACTTCCGGATCAGGTACACGCCGCGGCCGGCCTCGCCGACCATGTTCTCCGGGAGCGTGGGGTCAGGGATCCGTTCCGGGTCGAAGCCCACGCCGCCGTCGGCGATGCGCACCTCGATGCGCACCGACGAAAACGCGGCCTCCAGGCGGACCGCTTCCTGAGGCCCGGCCCCGCCGTGTCGCATGGCGTTGGACAGCGCCTCGCAGACTCCTACGCAGAGATTGAGGCGCAGCTTCCGGCGCGGGAATCCGGCGGCGCTGCCCCTGCGCATCAGCTCGTCGAGGACGGCCGGGATCCCGCCCAGATCGATGGGAAGATCCATGCGCAATTGGGGCGCCGCCTCGGCTGGCGCTAGCGTCCTATCGATGTGCCCTCCGCCCTCGCTGCTCACGATACGGGTCCCGGAAGCCCAGCCTCAGAAGCTCGCCTGGGCTTCCTCTCGGCTGTTGGAGATCTGGAACAGGGTGTCCAGCTTGGTCAGCTCGAAGAGGCTCCGAAGGTCGTCGTTGAGGTTCGCCAGGCGCAGCTCCCCACCCTGCTCGCGGATCTTCTTGGACAGGCTCACCAGCACTCCCAAT
The DNA here is from genome assembly GCA_039715185.1 of Gemmatimonadota bacterium. Taxonomy (NCBI): domain Bacteria; kingdom Pseudomonadati; phylum Gemmatimonadota; species Gemmatimonadota bacterium. The sequence goes on along the minus strand of JBDLIA010000001.1, from coordinate 86,413 downwards.
CCCGAAGAATCTATGTAGCCCGTACCCGCGAAATCGATCAAAAACTTCCTCGATCCGGACTCGATCGCGTCCAGCACCGTCTGTTTGAGTTCCTGGCGATTGCCGACGATCAACTGGCCCTCGACCGCGATGACCGTGACCTCGCCTTGGGTCTGTACCTGGAATGTCATGAAAGAACCTCGCGTGTGCGCGATACCTGTCGTTTTTCAATTCTAGCGGCAGGCAACTTCGGTGCCGCGCCGGAGCCCCCGAAAATCAGTGTCAGCCGAGCAGGCTCGTGATGCAAGCGACGTGAACGATGTCGGACACGCTCGCCCCCCGGGACAGGTCGTTGGCCGGCCGGGCCACGCCCTGAAGGATCGGTCCCAGGGCGATCGCGCCCGCGAGCCTCTGAACGAGCTTGTAGCCTATGTTCGCTGCGTCCAGATCGGGGAACACCAGCACGTTGGCGTCGCCCTCGAGCGCCGAGCCGGGGGCCTTCCTGCGCGCCACGGCCGGCACGAGCGCGGCGTCCGCCTGCAGCTCGCCGTCTGACGCGATCTCGGGCTCCAACTCGGCGAACCGCTCGGCGGCCGCGCGCACGCGCTGCACCGAGTCTCCGCCCGCGCTGCCGTGCGTGGAGTAGGACAGGAACGCAACGCGCGGCTCGTCCCCGACGATCGCCCTTCTGGCGTGAGCCGCCGCGCGCGCGATCTCCACCAACTGGGCTTCATCGGGCTCTGGCACCACGCCCGCGTCGGTGAACGTGAGCACCCGATCCCCCGCCGTCGGGTCCTCCAGAGCGACGTAGAACGCGGAGGACACGGTGCGCACTCCGGCCGCCGGCCCAAACGCCTTCAGGTACGCGCGCAGCACGGTCGGGGTACTCTCGACCGCGCCCGCGACGCAGCCGTCGGCGCCGCCGGCGCGCACGAGCTCGGCCGCGAAGGCGACCGCGTCCGCGCCCCCGGGGCCGGGCACTACCTCCACGCCCGCGGACTCACCGCGCCCTACCAGCGCGCGCTCGATCTCATCCGGTGGTCCGACCAGCAGCGGCGTTCCCAGGCGTTCACCGGCTACCGTGAGCGCCGCGTCCAGGATCCGGGGATCCGTCGCTTCCGGGAAGACGATGCGGCGGTCGGCCACGGCCGCGCGAGCGCGTAGGTCAGCGAGGAAGCGACTCACCCTCGCAGGCGCTCCTCCAGTCGCCGAAGCACCGTGGGCGCCACGAAGTCGGTGACGTCGCCGCCCAGCGCGGCGATCTCCCGGACGAGCGACGCGGACAGGTACGTATAGCGAGAGTCGGGAGCCAGAAAAACGGTTTCCAGGTCGCTGGCGAGGTGTCGATTCATGAGTGCCATCTGGAATTCGTACTCGAAGTCCGATACAGCGCGGAGCCCACGCACCACCAGGCCGGCCTGACGCGACCGGGCGAAATCCACCAGCAGGCCCTGGAAATCGTCGACCTCGACGCGCTCATCGTCGGCGAACACCTCGCGGATCATTTCCACGCGCTCGTGAATCTCGAACAGGCCTCGCTTGCTATGGGTCGCGGAGTGCGCGACGGCCACTATGACGCGGCTCGTGAAGTCCAGGGCGCGGCGCACGATGTCCTCGTGGCCGTTGGTGATGGGGTCGAAAGACCCCGGATAGATCGCGACCCTGCGTTCAGACATGGTCACCCGTCAGCGTGGTCAGCAGTGTATCTCCGTAGCGGCGCGTGTGGCCGCCCGGCGTCTCCGGCAATGTCTCGCGGCGACTGTGCTCGATCCAGAGCTCGGTTGCGAACGGCTTCTCGATGTACGCCTCGGCGATGCGAGTAGCGAGCCCTCGCTCGTAGGGAGGGTCCGCCAGGGCGAGGTCGAACGAGCCCGCCTCGAGTCCCTTCACGTAGTCGATGGCGTTGGCGCGCAGCACGCGGGTCTCGTCGCCGGCGCCGAGCGCTTCGATGTTGGCGCGCAGCGCGGCAAGCGACGTGGCGGAACGCTCCACGAAGGTAACCTTTTCCGCTCCGCGCGAGAGCGCCTCTAGCCCGAGCGCACCGGAGCCCGCGCAGATGTCCACCACCGAGGCGCCGGGGAGCCGAGGCTGAACGGCGCTCATCCACGCTTCTCTGATGCGGTCCGTCGTGGGGCGGACCAGGCTACCCCTGGGCGGTCGCAGGCGACGCCCGCCCCAACGCCCGGCTATGATCCTCACGTCCCCGTGCCCGTGCCCGGGCTCGGCGTCAGCGGGAGGGAGTCCGGGGCCGACGCCGCCCGCAGGTCGACCAACCGCACCTGCGTACGCCGCCGCCCACGCCAATGGTCGTCCCGCAGCTGGTACAGCACGTCCAGACTGGTTCCGGGGGCCACGCTACCCCACTCGTCCGCGAAGTCGAACCCGATGGCTTCGCTCTCGCTGCCGTGGTGTAGGAGCCGAAGGCGCAGGTGTCCACTCCCGACCACGCGCGGAGCACCCACCACGCTCACCTGGCGGGCCAGGAACGTCGGCGTCGGGTTGCCCATCCCGAACGGCTCCATGTGGGGTTGAAACGCGGCGAACTCCTCCAACGCCTGGGGCAGAGGAAGGTCGGCGTCGAAGCGCACCGTCGGTACGAGTTGCTCGGGCCCCAGCCGGCGCTCGGCCACCGCTTCGAACGCGGAGCGAAACTCCTCCACGCGGTCCGCCGCCATGTCGAGACCCGCGGCCATGGCGTGTCCACCGAAGCGATGCAACATGGGCGCGCACTCGGCCAGCGCGCCGACCAGATCGAATCCCGGAATCGAGCGGCCGCTGCCGCGGGCCAGGCCTTCTCCATCCGGCAGCGCCAGCACGAACGTAGGCCGGTGCAGACGCTCCACGAGCCGGGACGCGACGATGCCGATGACGCCGGGATGCCAGCCCCGCCCGGCCACCACCACGCCCCGGCTCTCGGCGACATCGTACCTGGCCGTGGCCGCTTCGAGGGCCTCTTCCAGGATGGCCCGGTCCAGCTCCTGGCGGCGCCGATTGAGGTCGTTCAACGCGCGCGCGGTCGCGTGTACATCGTGGCCCGGATCGCCCAGGAGCAGGGCCAACCCCTGAGCGGCGTCCTCCAGACGCCCGACCGCGTTGAGGCGGGGAGCGAGCGCGTGCGACAGGTCGCGCGTCCGCAACGCGGCCGGATCGACTCCACTCTCGCGCAGCAGAGCCGCCAGACCGGCGTTGCGGGTATTGGCCAGCACGCGCATGCCGTAGCGCGCCAAAACGCGATTTTCGCCCGCGAGCGGCACCAGATCGGCGACCGTCGCCAGCGCGACCAGGTCCAGCTCCCACAGCAGCGCGTCCCGGTCCCCCCCGCGAGCCGTGACCAGCGCCTCGCATACCTTGAACGCCACGCCAGAACCACACAGCGGCTCACCGTAACGGCAGTCCGCGCGGGCGGGATTCACCACGGCGAGCGCCGGCGGCAAAGTGGGCCCCAACTGGTGGTGGTCCGTCACGATCACGTCGAGGCCACGCTCGCGTGCCAGGGCGACGGCCTGGTGCGCGACCGATCCGCAGTCGACCGTGAGGAGCACCGACGCGCCCGCTTCCACCGCGCGCTCCACGCCGGCCTCCGAAAGGTCGTAGCCGTCTCGGGTCCGGTGTGGAACGAAGGGGACGACAGCCGCGCCCAGGCGCCGCAGGGTGCGCGCGTAGAGGGCGGCCCCGCACATGCCGTCCACGTCGTAGTCGCCGTGCACGAATATCGTCTCGCCGGCGTCCAGTGCCCGGCTCAGTCGGGCGATCGCCTCGGGCAGGTCGGCCAGGCGGTGCGGATCCCCCAGGTCTTCCAGGCGGGGCCGCAGGAAGGCGCGAATCTCGTCCACGCTCGTAAGCCCACGAACCGCAAGAAAACGAGCCACCGTGGGGGGCAAGGCTAGGTCTCGAACGACCTCCGCGACGCCCGGACCGGGCTCAGAGGACCTGGGCCTGGGGCGCCACGTCCTTTCGGCATGGGCGCCCGAAGCGCTCATTCTTCGGTGAAGAGAATCACGCCGCAGGCTTCGCAGCGCACCAGTTCGCCGCCTCGGCGAATCTCGGTCTGCCGCTGGATGGGGATCATGCTGAAGCAGTGGCCGCACGCGCCGTCCGCCGTGAGGGAAACGACGACCGTCCGGGTGCGCCCACCCCGAACCTGCTCATAGAGCTGTCGCGCACCACTGTCCATGTCGGCGCTTTCCTCCGAGCGCCGGGCCTCGAGAACGGCGAGCTCGGCGTTGGCCGCTTCCTGTGCCTTCTCCAACTCGTCGCGCACGGGTCCGGCCTCCTGCCGGGCTTCGTCCAGCTTGCGTCCCAACTCGTCGAGGCGAAGCTCGATGCGCGTGACCGCCTCCATGCGCTCCAGCGCCTCGCGCTCGTCCGCTTCCACGGCCTTGCGCACGAGGTCCAGCTCCGCCCTGGCCGCGGTTTCTTCGCGCGCGTTGCGCGCCCGCTCGAGGTGCTCCTCGTACTTCTGCTGGCGGACCCGCTTCTCCTCGGCCGCGCGCTCGAGCCGGCGCAATTCGGTGCTCGTCCCTTCGAGATCCTTCTGCGAGGATGCGACGGCGGCCTCCAGCTCGGCCAGCGGCGCCTCGAGTTCCTCTAGCTGCGGGCCGTACTCACCGGCTCTGGCGCGTGCAGCGTGGATTTCCTTATCCAACTCCTGGAGCTTCAACAAAGCGTTGTGCACGTCGTTCATCGTCCGTGTGCTCGGTCATCGGTTCGCGAAACCTCGGTTTCGCCTCGAGCGCTCCCCGGGCAAGGGCCCAAGGCGCGCGGCGGGCCCTACCGCGCCCGCCGCCTGTGCTTCTTGAACTGCCGCTCCACGCCGCTGGCGAGGAGCTGCTGCTGCTTCCCGGCCAGAGCCGTGCGCCGGCCCAGAAGTTCTCGCATGGCCTCATCATCGCCCTGGAGTCGAGCCACGCGCATGGCCTCGTCCACCTGGTCCAACTCGGCGTGCAATGCCTCCGCGAGCATGTCGCGCACCGTGTCGGCGAACATGGCGTCGCCGTGGCTCAACTCTTCCGGATCCCGCACCAACTCGTCCCACCGGTGGCGCGCTTCGGCGCTGAGGTCCGCCGGGGCCACCGGAACGGGACCGTCTTCCCCCGCGCCCGTCTGCTCGGCGGGCGCGTCGGGCGTCGGCTCCCGGATCAGGGCGACGAAGATCTCACGTAGAGTCGGATCGCGGAACAGGGAGGGATCGATGGCCTCCCTCGCCGGAACGCGCAGACGCGGGTCCCGCTGGAGAAGGAGTACGAGCCCATATTCGCGGGCGGGCCCCTGAAGGTCGGGCGCTGACACCTGGGCAGGGGGACCGCTTGGAGCCACGCCCGCACGACGCCTGCCGCCGGCGCCGCCTCCGATCTCGGCGGTAATCGTCTCCTTGCGTACCCCGGTCTGCTCCGATACTCGCGCGACGTACAGGTCTCGGAGAGCCGGATCGCGCACCGCCCGTAGCGTGGGCAGGAGCTTGTCGACGGCGGTCCGCAGGCCGTCGATGTCTTCGAGCAGGCCGTGCTCCTTCAGGATCTCGATTTTCCGGTCGAGCAGGTCAGTGGCGGCACTAAGGTACGGCGTAAGCGCGTCGACGCCACCCGCGCGCACCAGCGAGTCCGGATCTTCCCCCCGGGGCAACGTTACGGCCAGGGGGTGCACCGCGACGGCGAGCAACACGTCTCCGCTGCGAAACGTCGCTCGCTGGCCCGCCGCGTCACTGTCGTACAGGAGCAGCACGCGGTCGGTGTAGCGCGCGAGCAGGGTCGCCTGCTCGGTGGTCATGGCCGTGCCCAGAGGAGCCACGACGTTCTCTATCCCGGCGGCGGCCAGCGACACGAAGTCCATGTACCCCTCCACCACCAGCGCCTCGCCCGCGCGGCGAATCGCGGTCCGTGCCCAGTGCAGGCCGTACAGCTCACGCCCCTTGTGGTAGACGGCGGTCTCAGGCGAGTTGAGGTACTTGGGCGCGTCGGCTTCCCCGAGCGCCCTGCCGCCGAAGCCTATGACGCGGCCCCTGGTGTCGACGATGGGGAAGACGAGCCTGTGTCGCAGCCGGTCGAAGGGTTCCTCGGAGCGCTCGCTCGTCTTGATCAAACCGGCCTCGAGGAGCCGCTCATCGTCGATGCCGTGCGCCCGCGCGGCCTCCCGCAACGCGCGCCACCCATCGGGTGCGTAGCCCAGCTGAAACCGCTCCCGGGCCTCCGGCGACACGCCCCGCCGCTCGAGGTAAGCGCGTGCATCCGCGCCGGCGTTCGGGTCGGCGAGCCGGCCGGCGTAGAACTCCGCCGCGAAGGACAGGGCCTCCAGCAGAGGGGCGTTGGGGTCCGGGCCCCGGGGACCCTCGTCGCGGTCGGGAATGTCGACTCCCACGCGGGTCGCCACCGTCCGCACGGCACCCGGGAAATCCAGGCCGAGGTGCTTCATCAAGAAGGCGAAGATGTCGCCTGACTCCCCGCAGCCGAAACACTTGTAGAACCCCTTGGCCGGCACCACGTAGAAGGAGGGCGTCTTCTCCTTGTGGAACGGACACAGGCCTCGGTAGTCCTTGCCCGCGCGCTTGAGCGGCACGTGCTCACCGAGCAGTTCCACGATGTCGGAACGGAGCCGGACCTCCTCCACCAGATCGTCCCGGATCACGAGCCCAGCTCCGCGACCGTGACCCCCGTGCCGCCCTCACCGGCGACGCCGGCTCGGACGGCCCTCACCCGGCGGTCGGCCTCGAGCAACTCGCGCACCACCTCGCGCAGCACGCCATCGCCCTTGCCGTGGATGATCCGCAGCGCCCGCAGGTCGGCCACGACCGCGGCGTCCAGCGCCGGGTGCAGACGGGCGGCGACCTCCTCCGCCCGCAGACCCCGCAAATCCACCTCCGGGGCGGCGTGCACGGAGGAGGCCGCCGGCGGCGACGGGCCCGCTCCCTTGCGTCGCTGCGGGGACTGCGGTGGGGCCCGGTCGATGTCTGCCGCGCGCACGCGCAGGCGGACTCCGCCGATGTCCACCACCGCGCCGCCGTCGCGCAATTCGCGCACGGTGCCCAGCGCGCCGGTTGCGCGTAGCCGGACCGTATCGCCCTCTGCGAGGGGGTCCTCCGATGCGAGCGCCGCTGACTCGCCTTGGCGCAGATCGTCCATGCGCTCGGCCTGGCGTCGCGCCGCGGCCTCCACGCGCCGCCGCGCCGCGGCCGCGCCCGCGGCGTCCCCGCCAGCCGCGCGCGCCTCAACGAGCGCCGCCTCCACCTCGGCTCGCGCCTCGAGCAGGAGCGTGCGCGCCTGCTCGGCCGCCTCCAGCGCGGCCGAGCGCTCCCGCTCTGCCACCGTGCGCTCGCGCTCCTCCACCTCGACCAGGCTCGCGCGTTCGCGCCGCGCCAGATCTTCCGCCTCGCGCCGCTCGGCGTCTGCGGCGCTCAGCGCCGCTTCCAGCTCCGCGAGCAGTCTCTCGGCCGCCCGTTCGGCCTCCGGCAGCAGCGCCTCAGCGCGGTCGACGATGTCCTCCGGAAAGCCTAGCCTGCGGGCGATGGCCAGGCCGAAGCTGCGACCGGGGATTCCCTTCACCAACTGGTAGGTGGGGCGCAACTGGTCGGCGTCGAACTGGAGCGAGGCGTTCACGACTCCCGCTTCATCCCCTGCGAGTCGCTTCAGGGTCCCGAGGTGGGTCGTCGCGACCGTCGTCGCGCCGCGTCGCGTCAGCGTCTCCAGAATCGCCTGCGCCAGCGTGGCCCCCTCCGCCGGGTCGGTCCCGCTACCCAGCTCGTCGATGAGCACGAGCGATCCAGGTCGCGCCCGCTCCAGGATCTCACGCAGATTCTTGAGATGGCCCGAAAAGGTAGACAGGCTTGCCTCGATCGACTGCTCGTCGCCGATGTCGGCGAACAGGCCGTCGAACACGGGCAGGGCCGTCCCCTCCGCGACGGGAGGAACCACTCCCGCCTGGTGCAGCGCCGCTAGCAGGCCGATCGACTTGAGGAGGACGGTCTTGCCGCCCGTGTTGGGGCCCGAGACGACCACGGTGCGCTCGTCGGCCGCCAGCTCCAGGTCGAAGGGCACCGGTCGGCCGTCGTCCGAGAACAGGCTCGGGTGACCTCCGCCCACGATGCGCAGACGCCCACCGCCCTCTTCGATGCGCGTCGGCGTCGCCGCGCCCACGGCCCTGGCGTAACGAGCGCGCGCGGTCAGGGAGTCGAGTTCGGTCAGCGCCTCGAGTGACTCCCCGAGCGCCTGCCGCACCGGCCGCACGATGTCGGTCAGCTCGCCGAGGATGCGCCTGATCTCGCGCTGTTCAGCGCGCTCCAGCTCTCGCAGGCGGTTCATGAGCTCGACGCCGATGGGGGGCTCCACGAACAGCGTGCCTCCAGACGCCGACTCGTCGTGCACCAGTCCCCCGACCAGGCCCCGACCCTCGCGCCGCACTGCGATGACGTAGCGGCCATCCCGCACGGACACGGACGCGTCCGGCACTCGCACCCGATCCGGAAGACTCCGGGCGAAACGCTCCAACTCCTTGACGATGCGCGCGTTGGCGCGTTCGAGCTCGCGCCGGATCCGGCGCAGGTCCGCGGACGCGCCGTCCCTTACGTCCCCGCGTTCATCCACCGCCGCGTCGATACGGCGGGCCATGCCCTCGTCGGCATAGAGGCGAGCGGCCAGCAAGGCCAGGGCCGGCGCCTCGTCCGGGTCGCGGAGCTGCTGCGCGGCGTCGGCTCCCGCCTCCAGCAGGCGGAAGACGAGCCTCAGCTGCGCCGGAGACAGCACGAAGCCCTCCGCGGCCACGGACCGGAGGGCCTCCCAGGCGTCCGGCACGTCGGGCGCGCGCCAGCCTGCGTCCCGATCGTGCAGCGAAAGCATCGCGGACACGCGGCCTATCTGCTCACCTACAGCGTCGGGGTCGGTGAGCGGACTCAGGCTCAGGACCGCAGCGCGGCCCAGCTCCGAAGCCGCGTGGGCAGCCACCAGCTCGAGAGCGTCGCCGAACCCCAGCACCTGCAGCGCGTGCGATCCGGCGGGTCGAGTCGTCACGCCGGTCCGCGCCTCAGCCCCCGGGAAGGGCTTCCCTCGCGAGTCGGTTGGCGTCCTTGCCATCGAATCTGCCGCGGAGGTCCGGCATGATCACCCGCATGATGGCGCCCAGGTCGGCGGCTCCGCCGGCTATGGCGGCGTCGATGCGAGCGCGCACGTCCGCCTCGGTCAGCGGCGCCGGCAGGTAGGTCTTCAGCAGCTCGGCTTCGGATTCCTCGCGCTCGGCGAGCTCGGGCCGATCGGCGTCGCGCATGTGCTGCGCTGCCTCGTGGCGGCGCCGCACCGCGGTCGATACGACGGAGCGCGCTTCCTCATCGCCCAACTCGTGCCCGAGCTCGATTTCGCGGTTCTTCATCTCGGACAGCGTGGTCGTGAGCACCAGCGTCCGCGCCCGGTCACGCTGGCGGCGCGCGTCGTTCAGGTCGGCGCGCAGCCGCGCCGGCAGAGGCTCCGTCATGCCGCCGCTAGCCCGGCGGCCAGCCGAGCTCGCGGCCGCCCAGCAGGTGCACGTGCAGGTGGTCGACCGTCTGTCCGGCGGCCGGACCGCTGTTTACCACGAGCCGATACCCGTCCGGCACCAGGCCTTCCGCCCGCGCCACATCGCGCGCGACGGAAAAGAGGTGGCCGAGCAGCTCCTCGTCCTCCGCGCCGGCGGCGTCCACCGAGGCCAGGTGTCGCTTCGGAATGATCAGGACGTGCACGGGCGCCCTGGGAGCGACGTCGCGAAACGCGATCACCCGGTCGTCCTGGTGCACCATGTCGGCGCTCATCGTGCCCGCGCCGATCGCGCAGAAAATGCATCCGCTCTCGCCCATGCGCCCTCCTCGTCTAGGCCCGACGACGGCCGGGCCCGTCGGAGCGTACTCGATTGCCACCGACAGTCAAGCTGCGGGGCGCGGGCGGGCCCAGCAACCACCGAAACGGGCGACCGATAGGCCTCGCCCCGCGGCTGCCGGGCCGGGTCCCGATCCGCCATGGCCGCGCGCGGCCCCGAGACCCACCCTGCGTGCGGGAGGGAGCAATGTACGGACCTCAATTCGTAGAGGAAGTTCGCACGCTGACCAGGGGATCGGGCGCGATCGCGCCGACCCTGGAGGAAGCGCAGGAGACGGCTGGCGGTGCGTCCGCGTGGGCTCTGCCACGGTCGGGGTCTCTGCCGGGACTGCTCGTGTTGCGGTCGCCGCCCCTTTCCTGGGCGAAACACCCCAGCGTAGCCGGTGACGCACGCTTGGTCGCGGCTCTGCAGATCGCAACGGACCGTCCGCCGATGCTGCTTCCGCTTCCCGCCCCAGGGGCGCCCGGGCCCCACACCGGGAACGAGCTGATCCGCCAGGGCGTCGCGCTCGCGCTAGCCGGTCTGTGGGGCCACGCGGGCGCCGACGATCTCGAGCGACGCGAAATCGTTGGAGCCACCCTCGCCGCGAATCGGGTCGGCCGCCGGCTGCGCGCGCTCGCGACCGACCCGGCGTAATCCGGCTCAGGCACCCGGGTGCTGGGCCTTGAACACGACCGCGGCGAGCGCCCCGCCGGCCAGCGGGCCGACCAGGTACAGCCACAGGTCCCCGTAGCCGCCCCCGCCCGCCACCGAGTGCCAGACGATGGGTCCAATGCCGACCGCGGGATTGAACGCGCCTCCGGAGATGGGCCCGGCGGCGAACGCACCCACCATGACCGTGAAGCCGATCGCCAGCCCGAAGTACGAGTTGCCGCTCGTCTCGTCGGCTGTGGCCGTGTTCAGGACCACCAGCGCGAGCGCAAAGGTGAAGAGGGCTTCGAGCGCCAGAGCGCCTCCGGCCGACGCATCGGGCCCGGGCGCGGGCGCGAATGTGGCGCCGGTCGCCGCGCCAACGACCGCGGCGGCGGCCAGAGCGCCCAGGAGCTGCACGGCCCAGTAACCGGCCACCCAGCGAGATTCGATGCCTCCGCGCATGAAGACCGCGAGCGTCACCGCGGGGTTGTAGTGCGCGCCCGAGACGTGCCCGCCCATGTACACCATGATCATCAGCGCCGACCCGATCGCGAGGGGCCCCATGGCGGTTCCGTCGGCGACGACGAGTCCGATCGTCAACACGAGAAAGAACGTGCCGATGAACTCCGTCAGATACTGACGCATGCGAATCCTCCTTCGGACGAGCGGGTTGTGTGTGCATCGACGCGGTGTAGTGTCGGCGGCTTCGGCCGGAGAGCGCAAGCGGGGATCAGGCGAGCAGGGCGCTCCACCAGCCGTCCTCGATGTCCTCACGTACGGTGCTCAACCCCTTCGCTTCGGCCGCCGCCCGGAAGACCCCCGCCTCGTCCTCCAGGATCCCCGACACGATCAGCGCGCCGTCCGGCGCGAGAGCATCGCTCAGGGGCGTCAGCAGAGGCACCAGCACGCCGCTAAGAATGTTCGCGAGGATCAGATCGAACGGACTTTGGGGACACGACCCCAACCAGGCGGAGGTGACGGCCGCGACTTCGAGACGCACGCCTCCCTGGCAGTCGTTGGCGCGCACATTGGCGGCGGCCGTAGCGACCGCCTCGCCGTCCACATCCACGCCCACCACGTGGCTGGCCCCCAGCCTGCGCGCCGCGATCGCGAGCACTCCGCTCCCGGTGCCGGCGTCCAGCACGGTCATCCCTGGCCGCAGCGCGGCCTCTAGCAGGCGCAGCGCCCCGCGGGTGGTGGCATGCTCTCCGGTGCCGAACGCCATGCCCGGATCGATCGCGAGGGCGATGTCTTCGGGCAGAGCGGCGGGCTCTATCCAGGACGGGTGCAGCACGATGCGGGCGCCCACCCGGCGGGCGCCGAGACCGGCCTTCCAGGCCACGGCCCAGTCGCGCGCCGCTTCGATGCTCCAGCCTATTTCCGGGGGTGTCCGCAGGCCCGCCGAGGCCAGCGCCGCGCGCACCTCGGCTATCCTCTGTTCCGGCGTTCCGCTCAGCGGCAGGTAGGTGCCCAGGCGCTCCGGGGTTTCCTCGACGGCGGTGCCACCGGCCGCGATCAGCGCCTCGGCGACGGCGACCGCGTCCGCGTCGCCCGGCGCCACGCCGACCCAAACCCGCAGCCAGTCCTCGGGGTCGATCATCGCCGCGCCGTGCCGGGGCGTGGCGCGCTCACGCCGTGAAAGCCTCCTTGACGCGGCTCCAGAATCCCCGATCGCCGGCGTCGGTCTCCGGGCCGGGGGGCGCCCGCTCGACCTCCGCCAACGCCTCCAGGGCGGCCCGCTCTTCGTCGTCCAGGCGGTCGGGTGTCCACACGCTGACGCGCACGATCTGATCGCCGCGCCCGCCGCCTCGGAGTCGGGGCAAGCCGCGCCCCCGCAGACGCAGCAGGCTGCCCGACTGGATCCCCGCGGGGACCTTCAGGCGCGCCTCCTCATCGACCGTGGGTATGTCCAGCTCGGCACCCAGCGCCGCCTGGGAGAACGTCACCCGTAGCTCGAACAGGACGTCCGCGCCGTCGCGCCGAAACCTGCGATCCTCGGCGACCTCCAGGACGACCAGCACGTCGCCCGGAGGCGCACCGCGGCGGCCGGCGTTGCCCTGGCCTCGAATGGTGATGTAGTCGCCCGTGGATACGCCCGGCGGAACGTCGACGTCCAGCTTCTTCTCGCCTGGCGCGGTTCCCGATCCACCGCACGTGGCGCACGGGTGCTCCACCCGCTGCCCGTCGCCGTCGCAGCGCGGGCACGGCCCCAGGGTCACGATCTGGCCCAGTAGAGAGCGCTGGGCACGACGCACCTCTCCGCTACCCCCGCAGCCGTCACACACCGTGGCGCCCGTCCCCTCGGCGGCGCCGGATCCCCCGCAGGGCTCGCACGGCTGCTGGCGACGCACCTTGATGGTCTTCTTCACCCCGGACGCCACGTCGGCGAGCGTGATGGGGAGCCGGACACGAAGATCCGCCCCGCGCGGCGAACGCCTGCGGCCGCCGCGTCCGCCGGCGAACATGTCCGCGAAGCCGAAACCCCCGAACTCGCGCATGAAGATTTCCAGCGCGTCCGAGAAGTCGAATCCCGAAAACCCGGCCCCACCCGCTCCTCTCACCCCGGCGTGTCCGTACTGATCGTAAGCCGCGCGCTTGTCCGCGTCGCGCAGGATCTCGTACGCCTCGGTGGCCTCCTTGAAGCGCTCTTCGGCCTGCCCGTCGCCCTGATTCCGGTCCGGGTGGTACTGGAGCGCGAGCTGACGGTACGCCTTCTTTATTTCCTCCTGGTCGGCCCCGCGCGGCACCCCGAGGATGTCATAGTAATCACGCATGCGGGGTCACCGTTGGTCGAGTCGGGGCGACTGATCGCCACCGTAGAGAACCGAGAGAAGGCCGCTCGTCTGTTCCACGATGGCCACGACTTTTTCGTACGGCATGCGGGTGGGCCCCACCACCCCGATCACCCCCGACACGCCGTCGCTGTGGTACCGCGACGTGACCACCGTGAACGCGCCCAGCTCGGGGTGCTCGTGCTCGCTACCGATGGTGATGCGGAGGGTTTGTCCGGAGTTCGACCCGGTCAGCACGGTGGCGAGCAGGTCCCGCTGCTCGGTTAGCTCGATCAGGCTCTTCAGCTCTTCACCCGAGGAAAACTCAGGCTGCCGCGCGAGGACGCTGGTGCGGCCCAGGTGCACACGACCCGCCGCCGCCTTGGTAGGCGCGAAGAGCTCGTCGCCCGACTCCACCAGTATGTTCAGCAGATGGGACGCGGCCAGGTCACCCGGCGGCGCCGAGTCGCGCAGTCTCTCGGGAAGGGTGGCGCGGATTTCGCGCAGCGAACGTCCGGCGAGCCGTTCGTTCAGGATCGATGCGACGACGACGACCGCCTCCGGTATCAGCTCGCCGCCCACCTCGATGTAGACGGTCCGCGCCTGGCCGCCAGACAGCGTCAGGACCAGCACGACCTTGCCCGAAGACAGCGGCGCAAGCTCCAGCCGCTCGAGCACGGCGTCCGCCAGGTTGGGCGCCAGCGCCACGCCCAGCTCGCCCGTTAGAACCCCCAGAGCACCGGCCGCCCGCTGCAGCAACAACTCGATGCCGCTCACGCCGCCGCCCTCCGCGAGTTCTTCGAGCAGCGCCCGCTGCTCCTGGGCGGTCATCGGCACCGGCTCCATCACGGCGTCCACGTAGAATCGGTAGGCCAGGTCCGTGGGGATGCGGCCGGCCGAGGCGTGCGGATGAAACAGGTACCCCTTGGCCTCCAGGTCGGCCATGGTGTTGCGCACCGTGGCGGGCGACACGCCCAGATCGAAGCCGCGCGCGATCGTACGGCTGCCGGCCGGTTCGGCCGTGCGCACGTACGTACGCACGACCGCCTCCAGGACCTGGCGCTCGCGCGCGCTGAGTGGCGTCTGCGTGACTTCCCTCAATTCTCCATTCCCGTCGCCGTGGCGGCCCGGCCGGCGCCCTCCCGCCGCGCATCTCGCCCTCCGCTCGCGGAGAGCTCCACGGCGAGCCTGTCCAGTAGCAGCCAGCCCTCGGCGGTCAGTCGCACCCGCGCGCCGCTGGTGAAAAGCGCCAACCCGGCGTTGACCCACCCCCGCGCGATGGTGATCTCGGTTTCGTCGACGAGGTCCACCCCCGCGGCCGTCCGCAGCCCCAGCCACAGCTCCTCCAGCGCGCGAGTCTCTCCGGACACCGTTTCTGCGCCCGCCGCCGGCGCCTCACCTCGCTCGACGGCGCTCCGGTACGCGCGCCAGTCCCGGAGGTTCCACCACCGGCGCGAGCCCGCGAAACTGTGCGCCCCCGGACCCAGGCCTACGTACGGAGTGCCATCCCAGTAGGCTTCATTGTGGTGCGACGGCCAGCCCGGGCGGCAGAAGTTGGACACTTCGTAGTGGTCCCACCCGCCGTCGCCCAAACGCCCGGCCGCCAGCAGGTAATCCTCCGCGTAGCCGTCCCCATCAGCGAGTCGCTCACGGCCTTCGGCCACCCACCGACCCAGCGGCGTGCCGGGCTCGGCGGTCAAACCGTATAAGGACAGGTGCGTGGGTTCCAGTCGCAGGGCGCAATCGAGGTCGCGCCCCCAGTCCCGACCCAGGCGCTCCGGCAGTCCGAAGATCAGGTCCAGGCTGATGTTCGTGATGCCCGCCTCACGGGCCGCTTCCAGAGCGCGCGCCGGCCCATCGGGGCCGTGCAAACGACCCATCCAGCGCAACGCCGGCGCGTGGAAGGTCTGCGCCCCCAGGCTGAGGCGATTGACTCCAGCGTCCACCCACCCGCGCGCCACCGCCAGATCGAAAGACTCCGGGTTGGCCTCGGCGGTCCACTCCTTCACGCCCGACAGGTCCACAGTGTCCGCCAGCGCGTGCCGCAGAGCGGCCATGCCAGCGGCGCCGAACAGCGATGGAGTGCCCCCTCCCACATAGAGCGTGTGGGGCTTCAACGGTAGGCTCCAGCGCTCCCGCGCGGCGACGGCGACCAGTTCCAGCGCGACCGCCTCCGCCCACGTTCGCGGATCGGCGTCCGCCGCCACGGTCACGGCGAAATCGCAGTAGGCGCAACGCCTGCGGCAGAACGGCGCGTGGACGTAGATGGCTCGCGGATTCATGTCCGGCGCATACCCCGGGGTGAGCCGGCCGTTGCGCCCGACCCGCCGGAGTCGAACCGGCGCCGCCCCGACTCACGGCCGAGAGTAGCGGCCGCCCGGCCAACGCCGCGCCAACCCGAGCAGTTCCAGCTCCATCAACCCGGAGGCGGCCGCGGCGGCGCTCAGCCCGACCCGGGCGGCCAGATCGTCGATGCGCTCGGGCGCCGCGCCGAGCGCGCGGCACAGCTCACCCTCGCCACCCAACGGCCGATCTTCCCGCGTGCGAGCGGACCAACGCGGCGAGTTCGCGGAGGGGCTCTCCGCCTCACCGTGGCCGGGGGTCGGCGGCCGGAAGAGCCCGGGCGCCAACGCCTCTTCGATCAGGTCCAGAGCGTCCTGCGGACGGGTGATCGCAACGGCACCTTCCCTCAGAAGACGGTTCGACCCCGCGCTGCTCGGGCTGTCGATCGGACCGGGGACGGTCCCGACCTCCAGGCCCAGGTCCAGCGCGTGGGTCACCGTGTTCTGCGCGCCGCTTCGATGCGGCGCCTCCACCACGACCACGGCCTGCGACACGGCGGCGATGATGCGATTGCGCCGCGGAAAGTTGAAGGGCAGCGGCTGGGTGCCCGGCGGAAACTCCGACACGAGCAGGCCGGCGCGCGCGATGGAGTCGCGCAGGGACCGATTTCCGCGCGGGTAGGCGACGTCCAGCCCGCACCCCAGGACCGCGACGGTGCCGGTACCGAGCGCGGCGCGATGAGCCGCGGCGTCGATGCCTTCCGCCAAGCCGCTGACCACGACGATTCCACGGGAGCCGACGAACGCCGAGATCGCCTCGCTCGCGCGGCGGCCGTACTCGCTGCAGCGCCTGGTGCCCACTATGGCCAGGCACGGAGATCGTAGGGACGCGCGGTCGCCGCGGCAGAACAGCAAGGGCGGAGGATCCGGCAGATGCCAGCAGCGAGCGGGATAGTCGGCGTCCCAGTAGGGGATGGCGTCGCCCGCGCCGGCGGCGGCAGAGCCCCGGCGGGGTGCGGGTGCCGCTCCGCGCGGGCCGGCGTCATGCGTCGCTCGCAGGGCGTGCAGGGGATCGCCCCACCGGTCGAGCGCCCTCCAGATCGGCCCGGGCGTGCCCAGGTGGCGCGCGGTCAGCTCGACCAGCGCGATCAGCGACCGGGGATCGGTGGGTGTCCCGGCGGCGCGTACGCGAGCTGCGACGTCGCCGATGGACTCACCCGGCGCGGTGGATACGCCCACAGCCGCCCGAGGGGACCCCGCCTCTACGGGTGCCACGGCTCCTCTTTCAGGGGGGCCGACTCGACGGAACGCTCCTGGGCCACACGGGTCCAGAGTCCCTCGAGGAGGGGATCCAGGCCGGCGCCCGTCACCGCGGATACGACGTGGATCGCCCACGCGCCGGGCGCGTCGATGCTGGGGGGGTCGTCGTCCGGGCCGAGCAGGTCCGACTTGGTCAGGACGACGCAGTGCGGCTTCCCGGCCAACTCGGGAGAGTGCGCCTCCAGCTCTCGCAGCAGAAGTCGGTACTCGTCGCTCGCGTCGGCGCTGTCGACGGGCACCAGGATGGCGAGCGCACGCGTGCGCTCGATGTGTCGCAGAAAGCGGAGCCCCAACCCTTTGCCCTCGTGGGCTCCCTCGATGATGCCCGGAATGTCCGCGATCACCATCGTGCGGCCCTCGGAGCGAGCCACCACGCCGAGGTTGGGCTGCAGGGTGGTGAACGGGTAATCGGCGATCTTGGGTCGGGCCTGTGAAACCGCCGCCAGGAAGGTCGACTTGCCCGCGTTGGGTAGCCCGACCAGTCCCACATCGGCGATGAGCTTGAGTTCGAACGCTATCCTGCGCTCCTCGCCCTCCTCGCCCGGTTCCCAGCGGCGTGGAGCGCGGTTGGTCGGGGTCGCGAACGCGGCGTTGCCCCTGCCCCCGCGGCCGCCTCGCGCCACGACCAGGCGATCTCCGACGGCCATGAGCTCCCCCAGGAGCACTCCGCTCCCCGCTTCGCGCACGACCGTGCCTCGCGGCACCGCGAGCTCCAGGTCGGCGCCGCTTCTGCCGGTGCGGTTGGATCCCTCGCCGTGCTTGCCCCTTTCGGCGCGGTGATGCTGCCGGTACCGGTAGTCCAGCAGGGTGGCCATGTGCTCGTCGGCGACGAGCACGACGTCCCCGCCCTTGCCGCCGTCGCCGCCCGCGGGGCCCCCGCGCGCGACGCCCGTTTCGCGTCTCCACGCCTCGGCGCCGGAGCCACCGGTACCTCCGTAGACCTCGACTTCCGCACGATCCAGAAACATCAGCCTCTTCCCGAGCCGGTACGCTGTCGCACCTTCGCCCAGACCCGCCTGGCCGCTCGCGCGTTCGTTGGCGCGACGATCCGCCCGGCGATTTCCAGCACCGTCTCCACCTGCTCCTCCGTGCACCCCACCTGCAAAGCGCCGCGCATGTGCGAGTAGAGTTGGGGCTCTGCGTCCTGCGCGCACAGAAGCGCGACCACACAGAGTTCGCGAGCCGCCAGCGCGAGCCCCGGGCGACCCAGGACCTTGCCGTAGCCATCGCGGACCATCCAGCGTTCCAGTTCGGGATGGAGGTAGGCTACGTTGGCGCGCAAGCGCCCGTACTGTCCTCCGTACACCCGCTCGCACACGGCCGCGCCCCGCTCCGCCCAGTCGACGCCCTCTTCTAGCCCGGCTTCGGCCCCCGAGGCGCCGGCCAGGGCACGCCAGCGGCCCAGCGCGGCGATGGCCGCCGGATACCCCGCGAACAGATGGCTCTGCAGGAGCGCCTCCTCGACCGCGGCTCGGGAATGCTCCAGCGCGTCCCGGAACGCGCTCTCGCGCTCGTCCGACCGACCCGCCCCGATCGCCGCCGACAGCCGGACCAGGACCTCCACCTCCGACGTCAACTCCCCGGTCATCGTCGCGCCGCGCACCTGCCCGCTCACGGCGCGCCCACCCCCGCCGGCATCCGCACCACGACGCCGCCCACCGTTTCCCCGCGCGTGTTCAACACGGGCGGAGCGGCCGCGGCGCCGAGTCGCGCGGCCTGGTCGGCGCCCAGCGCGCCGTGGGCTTCGAGGAGCGCCACGAGGGCGGCCTCCGCCGCGCGCCGCGCGCCGTCTCCGACCTTGAGCGCGACGCCCAACCCGCGTTCCGGCACGCAGGCGCAGTAGACCCCCTCGGCGCCGACCTTCGCCAGGACCGAGCCTCGGGTCTCGCGAACTATCGCCGTGCACAGGCGCCCGGTGCCGGCCAGCAGCCTGGGGTGCGACGCGATCGCCGCACGCACGCGGGCCGGCGGGCCCTCGGCCACGCTCCAACGGGCGAACGCGATCGCCAGGGCCGCGAGCGGCACGCGGAAGGTCGCCGCGCCGCACCCGTCGACGCCCGTCTCGAGGGCGTCCGCGTCGAGCCCTGCCCAGCGACACAGCTCCTCCCCCATACGCCTCTGCACCGGGTGGTCCGCCCTGTGATACCCCTCCAATCCGGTCCCGAGGTGGGCTGCCAGCGCCAGCATGGCGGCGTGCTTGCCGGAGCAGTTGTTGTGCAAGCGCCCGGGCGCCGTGCCCGAGCCGGCCAGCGCGCGCGCCGCAGGGGCGTACATGGGCTCGTGGGGGCCGCACGCCAGGTCCTCCACGCTCGCGCCGACCCGGCTCAGCATGGCCCGGGCCAGCGCCACGTGGTCCTCCTCCCCGCCGTGCGACGCGCACGCGAGGGCCACCATGTCCGAACCCATGTCGAAGGCGTCGAAGGCGCCGTCGGCGGCCACCGCGCTCGCCTGCAGCGGCTTGATCGCCGAACGGGTGAACGTGGGCACCGAGGCCGATCCCAGCGTCATGAGCGACCGACCGCTCCCGTCGGCGACCACCGCGTGAAAGGCGTGCCGAGACTCGATCAGGCCGCCGCGCAGAACATCCACCGTGCCGCACTCGGTCATCCCGCTCCCCTTCTTTGGACGCCCCCGCGGGGCGTCGAAATAGCGGCCGCGCCGGAGGATCTCCCCCTCACGAGAACCAGGGCAGGCCCCACAGGAGCCGCGCCGCCACGCCGGCCAGGAGTACCGCTAGGCCGACGCGCAGGGCCGGCTCGGGCACGCGGATGTTGAGGCGCGCCCCCGCGGCCACCAGTGGCAACGACCCCGCGACGAGCGCCGCCGCCGCGCCGACGTCGACCATGCCCAGGCTCCAGCCAAGCGCAGGAGCGCCGCCAGCGGACAGAGCGTAGGTGATCGCGCCCGTCGCGGCGGCCGGGGCGATCACGGCCAGCGAGGTGGGCGCGAGCTGGCGGAGCGGGAGGCGCCCCACGTTGTAGAGCAGCGGGATCGCGACCACTCCCCCGCCCACGCCCAGGAGCGCCGACAGCGTGCCCACCAGAACGCCAGCGGCCACGAGCGCCGAGGTCGCGCCGGGCGCGCGGTCCGTCGCGTCGTCCCGCCGCCTGTACGGCAACGCCATGCGAGCCGCGGTCAGCAGCAGGAAAAGCGCGAAGCCGGCCCTCAGGGCGGGGTCTGGGACGCGAGCGGCGAGCAACGCGGCCGGCAGAGCCGCCGCAGCAGCCCCCCCGCCCATCGCCAGCGCCGCGCGCCAGGCGACCAGGTCGTAGCGGGCGAACCTCAGCGCCCCATGGAGGGCCGTGGGGGCGATCACGGCAAGGCTGGTTGCGTGGGCTACAGCCGAGGGGACATCCGCGCCGACGACGTCATAATACGCGTAGAGGAGGGGCACCATGAGGACCCCTCCTCCGATTCCGGCAAGTCCGGACACGAGCCCGACGGCCGCGCCGGTGGCCAGCAAGATCGCGGCCCCGGCAACTGTCATCGCGCCACCGACTCCGTCGCTCTTCCTACGGCTGGCCCTCCTCGGCGCCGGCGCCCGCCAGGGCGGCGGAGTCGACCCCGTTCTCCACTCTCTGCGCCGCCGCGAAGACGGAGGCCGGCGTCGTCGACTCGCGCAACACATCGCGAGCCGTCACGACCTCCGGGTCGTCTGCGTTCCAACGCATCCGAGCCCCCTGCTGCCCCCACTTGGCGTAGGCTATCCGATAGCCCAACTGACGAGTCAGCCACGTCCGCGCCCCGTCGTAGACCGGGCGCTCGAGCTCGACTTCGTCCTCCTCCAGCAGTCTCGCATAGAGGCCGCCGAGCATCTCCGGAGTCACCCGGAAACCGGGCCGCAAGCCCTGGTGCTCGGCCGCGTACGTGTTGGCGTAGTCGAAGACAGCGTTGTTGTACGCCGCCCCGAACCGGTTCATGGCCTTGAAGAACGCGTCCACCTCCGGGTCGATTTCGCCGTCGAGGTCCAGATCCGGAGTAATCCCGCCACCGCCCAGAACCTCGCGGCCACCGTCGGTGTGGAAGATCTCCTGTCCGCCGTCGTCGTCCAGCTCCGCCGCGTCGTCCGTCACGGCAGGCAGTTCCGCTCTCGCACCGACCCCATACGGGCCCTGAATCGACCGACCCGAAGGGGTATACCAGCGCGCGGTCGTGAGCTTGAGGAAGTAGTCCCCCGCGCGCAGCGGGAACAGCGTCTGGACCGATCCTTTGCCGAACGTCCGCTCCCCCAACAACAACGCGCGATCGTGATCCTGCAGCGCTCCCGCGACTATCTCCGAGGCGGACGCACTGCCCCGGTTGATCAGCACCACCATGGGCACGTCCGGGTAGTGGTCGCGGTCGCTGGCCTCGTAGCGCCGATTGTCGTCATCCACCCGCCCCTTGGTCTCCGTGATCACGACCCCTTCGGGCAGGAAGATGTCGGCCATCTCGAAGCTCTGGTCGAGCAACCCGCCCGGGTTGTCTCGCAGGTCGAGGATGAGGCTCGTCATGCCTTCATCGACGAGACTGTCGACCGCCTCGCGGACCTCCCCGGCCGACGACTCGCTGAACTGCACCACCTCGACGTACCCCACGCCGTCATCCATCAGGTAGGCGGACGGCACGGCGCGAACCTCGATGTCGTCGCGCTTGAGCCGGAACGGGATCGGCTCTTCCGCGCCGATACGGCCGATCCTGATATCGACCGACTTGCCCTTCGGCCCCCGCAGGACCTTCACCGCCTGGTCCTCTGTCCAGCCCTCGGTGGACACCCCATTGACCTCGACGATGCGATCTCCAGCCATCAGCCCGGCGCGCTCGGCCGGGGTGCCCGGAATGGGCGCGATGATGGTGATCCAGCCGTTGCGGACCGCGATCTGGATGCCGAGGCCGCCGTACTCACCCGTGGTGGTCAGGCGCAGATCCGCGTACTGATCCGGGTCCATCAGCATCGAGTGAGGGTCGCCCAGCTCGTTGAGCAGCCCCTCCACGGCCATCTGATAGAGTTCGTCCTGGCCGCTCTCATCGACGAAGCGGTTGGACACCATGTCCACCACTTCCTCGAAGATGCGCACCTGGGAATAGAGGTTCAGCTCTTCGGCTGCGCCCTTCTGAAGGAACCAGCCGCCCGTCGTGAGCGCGATGGCTCCGACCAGCAGCGGCATGTAGACGGTCTTCCTCATAGCGGTCCCTTTGGGGGATCGGTTCGGCCTGTGCGGCCTTGCTTACCTAGCTAGCTAACCCGAGGCAGATGCGAAAGTTTCCGGCCACCGCCGGCCCAGGATGGAAAGCACCGCGCGGTGGATCGCGCGCACGCCCGGCGTCGCGTCCACGAGTTCTATGGCCGCATCGGCCGCCGCGAGCTCCAGGTACCCCGCGCGCACCCTCTCGTGGAAGGACTCGTCCGCGCTTTCGATGCGATCGGGACCCTTTCGCTGCGAACGCTCTCGGCTCGTACGCGGCGGAACGTCCATGACCAAGGTAAGGTCGGGCTTTAGGTTCTGGGTCGCAAACTCAATAATGGGAGTCACTTCAGAGAGCGACAAGCCGCGCCCGTACCCCTGGTAGACCAGACTGGATAGATAGAAGCGATCCGCCACGACGAGTGTCCCGGCCGCGAGAGCGGGCAGGATCTTCTCCTCCACCAGCGCGGCGCGCGCGGCCAGGTAGAGCAGTAGCTCCGAGCGGGGATTCATCTCGGCGCCGCGCAGGATCACCGGCCGAAGCGCTTCCCCCAGCTCGGTTCCGCCCGGTTCGCGAACGAAGAGGTGCGGGATCCCCTCGCGCGCCAGTCGGTCGCGCAGCAAGCGGACCTGCGTGGTCTTCCCCGAGCCGTCCGGGCCCTCGAATACGAGGAGGCGGCCCCGCTCCCCTGCCCCCCTACTCGCCGTAATACTCCATGCCCAGGTGCGTGATCTGGCCCTCTCCCATGAGGTGCCGCAGCGTGTTCTTGAGCTTCGTGTGCTGGATGAAGATGTCGTGCTCCGGGTACAGGCCGGGAGCGGTCATCGGGGCCTTGAAGTAGAACGACAGCCACTCCTGCGTGCCACTCAGGCCAGCCCGCTGTGCAAGATCCATGAACAGCGCGAGGTCGAGGACGATCGGGGCGGCCAGGATGGAATCCCGGCACAGGAAGTCGACCTTGATCTGCATGGGGTAGCCCAGCCAGCCGAAGATGTCGATGTTGTCCCAGCCCTCCTTGTTGTCCCCGCGCGGCGGATAGTAGTTGATCCGCACCTTGTGGTAGAAACCCTCGTACAACTCGGGATAGAGATCCGGCTGGAGGATATACTCGAGCGCGCCGAGCTTGGACTCTTCCTTGGTCTTGAACGACTCGGGGTCGTCCAGCACCTCGCCGTCACGGTTGCCCAGGATGTTGGTGCTGAACCACCCGTTCAAGCCGAGCATTCTGGCCTTCAGGCCGGGCGCGATGATGGTCTTCATCAGCGTCTGGCCGGTCTTGAAATCCTTCCCGGCGATGGCGACGCCGTTGGCTTCCGCCAACTCCTGCAATGCCAGCGTGTCCACGGTGAGGTTCGGCGCTCCGTTGGCGAACGGCACGCCCTCCTTGAGGGCCGCCCACGCGTAGATCATGGACGGCGCGATCGCGTCATCGTTGCGCTCCATCGCGGCCTCGAACGCCTCGAGCGACTCGTGCGCGGGGCCCGGCTTCATGAAGATCTCGGTGGAGCCGCACCAGACCATCACGAGGCGATCACAGCCGTTGGACTCCTTGAAGCCTCGGATGTCCGCTCTCAGCTGCTCGCCCAACTCCAGCTTGTTGGCGCCGGTCTTGACGTTGGGCCCGTTCAAGCGCTTCACGTAGGCGGGGTCGAAAACCGCCGGCATGGGCGCGAGCGCCTCCAGCGCGTCGGCCACCGGCTCAACCTGGGCGGCTTCCAGCACGCCGGACTTCCTGATGGTCTCCAGCGCGTTGTCGGGGATCGGGTCCCAGGCGCCGAACACGAGGTCATCCAGGCTGGCCAACGGCGCGAAGTCCTTGATTTTGGGCTGCCGTTCGTCGGTCCGTTTCCCCAGTCGGATGCGCTGCATCTGGCTGACCGATCCGAACGGCTCCGCGAGGCCTCTCCGGATCAGCTCGACCCCGGCCACGAACGTGGTCGCGACCGCGCCGAATCCCGGAAGCAGCACCCCCAGACGCCCGCTCGCCGGGCGAACATCGAAACTACTCACTGGCTTCCTCATCTTTGAGGGTCCCTGGCGGAGCCCCGAGCGGGACGCCGCCCACCTGGCGGTATACCCACACGATCCTCTGCAGAGCTGTGAAGTTCGTCAGAACCGCCAGAAGCAGGATCACGCCCTTGAGGGCGATCCCGTTCCAGGCTTGGCCAAACACGAGAGATGCCAGGCCGATCAGCACGACGCGCTCGGCGCGCGGCATCACGCCGACGCGGCAGTCCAGTCCCATCACCTCGGCGCGGGCGCGAGTATAGCTGACCATCAAGGAGCCGGCCATGGCGGCCATGACGAGGTAGATCATGCTCACGTCGCCCAACTCGACCCGGTAGTCGTTGTACAGGGACAGGATGCCCATGTACACGACGATCTCGCTGATCCTGTCGAGGGTCGAGTCGTAAAACGCTCCGAACTTGCTGCCGAGGTCGCTCAGCCGCGCCACGCGGCCGTCGACGATGTCGAAGAAGCCTCCAAGCAGGACGAGGAACCCCGCGCTCCGGACCATGTTCTGATCGAAGGCCAGCGCGGCCGCGATCGTCACGGCGAACCCCAAGGTAGTCAGCAGGTTCGGGTGAACCCTTCGGGCCACGAGCCAGTTGGTCAGCGGGTCGATGATCCCGTAGACGACGCCACGCAGGGAAGCGAGTTGCACGATCGTGTCAGGAGGGCAGGATGATGCCCGAGTGGGCGGCCGAATCCATGCCCTGCGCTATCGCCTCGTTCACCGCGGTCATGACCTTGTCGAAGTTGGCCTGCGCGGCCACGAGGCCCTGGTAGGCGGGGTGCGCCTGGAGCTCTCCGAACACCTGCTCGTAGCGTCCGGTCGTCTCCGGGTCCGGTGTCTGGCCGCTGCGCAGCGCCGCCGCGAGCTGCTCTTCCAATTCGGCGAGCGAACGGATCATATCCGAGACGGACTCCTCCGCTTCGATGCGCTCGCGCGCGCGTAACAGCGCCTTGTACTCGTCGCTCTGCCCGACCAGACGCCCGAGTTCCTCGGCCTTCCTCAACGTGCCTTCCCTGGAGTCCATGCAGCCTCGTCCTCTGTCCCGGTGATTTGCCCACCACGGGAGCCCGACGACCCCCCGGCACGCGCACAGCTACCCGCCGCTGCCTATTCCCCTCGCGCGGCTCGCGCGACGACCATGCGATCCCGCCCGGCCAGATCCGGCACCACGCGGACGCCCCTCAAGCCGGCAGCAACGCACGCCCCCCGCGCCGCAACGCCCTGGTCCGCGCCGATTTCCAGAACGAGCCATCCGCCCGGAGCCAGCACCGACCCCGCCCCCGCGACCAGGCGGCCGATCACGGCGAGCCCATCGCCGGCGAACAACGCCGTCGCGGGCTCCCAGCGTTCCACCTCCGCGGGGAGAAAGCCGCGCTCGCTCTCCGCGACATACGGAGGGTTCGAGACCACCACATCGAACGTCTCGCCGCTCCCGACGGGATCGTAGGCATCTCCAAGCCGGAAGTCCACGCGCTCGGCCAGGCCCAACGCCCCGGCGTTGGCCGCCGCCACCTCCAGTGCCGCCGCGGACAGGTCGGTAGCTACGACACGCTGGAAGCGGCCTTCGTGCAGCAGGCTGAGGGCGATCGCGCCGCTGCCGGTTCCGACCTCCAACACCCGCCCAGCCGCCGGCACGGGCAGCTTCATCACCTGCTCCACGACGAGCTCGGTTTCGGGGCGGGGGATCAGCACTCGCCCGTCCACCGAGAGCTCCAGCTCGCGAAACGCCGCGTTACCCAGGATGTAGGCGAGCGGCTCTCCGGCCAATCTCCGCTCCACGCTGTCGCCGACTCGACGCAAGCCCTCTTGGTCCACGGCGCGCGAAGATCGCGCTCCGAAGTCGACGGTGCGGAGCCCCAGAACGCCGGACACGAGAAAGCGCGCCTCGTGGGCAGCGTGCCGCGCCGCCAGGCGAGCGGCCACCTCCCGGATGACCCGTCCGACGGTCATCGGTCGCGGCCCAACCCCTCGCGCGATCAACCGGCGGCTTCCAGTTGCTCCGCCTCGCGCGCTTCCTTCAGCGCGTCGACCAGGCCACCCAGATCACCGTCGAGAATCTCCGACAGCCTGTACAGCGTCAGGTTGATGCGGTGGTCCGTGACCCGTCCCTGAGGGAAGTTGTAGGTCCTGATCTTGGCGGATCGGTCGCCCGTGCCGACCTGCGTCCTGCGCTCGCGGGAGCGCTCTGCCTCCTGCTCGGAGATCTTGGCGTCGAGCAACCGGCTGCGCAGCACCTTCATGGCCTTGGCCTTGTTCTTGTGCTGTGACTTCTCGTCCTGGCAGGTGACCACGACGCCGGTAGGCACGTGGGTAATGCGCACGGCGGAGTCGGTCGTGTTGACCGACTGCCCTCCCGGCCCCGAAGAGCGAAACACGTCGATGCGCAGGTCCTCGTCCCGCACCTCGATATCTACTTCCTCCGCTTCGGGCAGAACCGCCACGGTCGCGGCCGACGTGTGGATGCGCCCCTGGCTCTCCGTCGCGGGGACTCGCTGAACCCGGTGCACGCCCGACTCGTGACGCAGGCTCCCGTAAGCGTCCCGTCCACGCACCAGGAAGGCCACCTCCTTGAACCCACCGACCTCGCCCTCCGAGGCGTTGATCAGCTCGATCGTCCACTTCCGCATCTCCGCGTAGCGGAGGTACATGCGGTATAAGTCGCCGGCGAACAGGCCCGCCTCGTCGCCCCCCGTACCCGCTCGAATCTCCACGACCGCCGCGCGGTTCGCCAGCGGATCGGGCGGCGTCAGGTGCCGCCGCAGAGTTTCGGCCGAGGCCGCGGCCCGCGCCTCCAGCTCGGCCACTTCGGTCGCGGCCATGGCGGCCAACTCTTCGTCCTCGCTGTCGAGGAGAGTCCGAGCCTGATCCAGCTCGCCGAGCGCGTCGCGCAGCTCCCGAGCCACGGCGGCGGCGTCGGAGAGCTCCGCGTGCTCCCGCGCCACCTCGCGCAGGATCGCGGGGTCCCCCAGGACCTCCGGGTCGGCAAGGCGGGCGGTCAGCGCCTCGTGTCGGGCGATGAGCTCGTTCGCGCGGGCAAGGTCGTCGGGCAAGCCGTATTCGCCGGGAGTCAACTCGGAGCAGTTGGGTCTCGGGCAAGCAAAAAGAGCCGGGTCTCCCCGGCTCCAAGCTCGCTCGCTTCAGGCCTCGTCGCCGGCCTGTTGCGGGGTTTCCGAGGGCTCCGGGGACTCCGGCTCCTCGGCGGGGGTGGCCTCCGCCTTTCCTCCGCCCCACTTCTGCCGGAAGCGTTCGACGCGCCCGGCGGTGTCCACGAGCTTCTGCTTGCCGGTGAAAAACGGGTGGCACACGGAGCAGATCTCCACGTGGATATCGTCCGTCGTGCTGCGCGTAACGAACGAGTTGCCGCACGCACAGTGCACGCGCGTCGCCTTGTATTCCGGGTGGATACCCTGCTTCATGGCCCCTCCACTCCTGTTGCGCCCCCCGTACGGGGCGTTCGTCGCATATCACCAATGGACTGTAACAGATGAGTACCTAGCACTCGAGCCATCATCCGTTACAGTCCACTAGGCTCGAAGCCGGAAGAAAATAATCGAGGTGACGAAAGCCGACAACCGCCGGCCGACCGGGCGCGAGCGAATCAGCGCACGACTTCCGCCCCCTGCTCGATGGAGCGATACGCGCTGGCCATGACCTCCATCAACTCGATCTGCTCGCTCGGTGCCACGTACGCCCGATCCTCGTTCGCGGTCAGCACGAAGTCGGCGAGCATCTCGCGGTACGAACTCGTATACAGGTTGGTGCGGCCCGGCGCCACGTGCGGAGTGACGTCCAGCACGCCCTGCTCGACTTCCTTGTGCACGGAAAGCGGGGTCAGCGAAGCCGAACCCTGGGTGCCGAGCGCGTCCAGGTACTGTCGGTCTCGCCCTTCGAACAAGCTCCACGTCACGTTCAACGAAATGGCCGCGCCTCCCTGGCAGCGCATGAGCGCGGAGGCCGCGTCTTCGACCGTCGAGCCCGACGGCCGGTGCGCGTGCGCCACGACCCGCTCGACGCCCGGGTAGCCGAGCAGCCAGAGGGCGAGATCCAGCGCTTGTACCCCCAGATCCATGAGCGCGCCGCCCCCCGCCGACTCGGGATCGTGGCGCCAGGTGGGCCGCGCCGCCCGGGTCTTGCGCTTGAGAGAACCCACGCGGACGTGGAACACCTCTCCGAGCTCGCCACCCTTTATGAACGGCCTGAGCGCCCTGGCGTCCGGCCGATACCGGTTGTTCAATGCTACCATCAGGACCTTGCCGGCCTCTTCCGCCGCCTCCAGGACCCGCTTCGCCCCTTCTGCGCTGAGCGCGATGGGCTTCTCGACGAGAACGTGCTTGCCGGCACGTAGCGCGGCGATCGCGTGGTCCTCGTGCAGGTGGCTGGGGGTCGCCACGACCACGGCGTCCAGCCCCGCATCGCCCAGCAGATCCTCGTCCGAGGCGTGCGCCTCCGGCACGCCGAAGCGTTCGGCGAGCGTGCCGGCCTTGGCGGCATCGCGGTCCGCCACGCACGATACCTCGACCCCGCGCATGCGGGTCAGCGTGGGCAGGTGAACGACCTGAGAGATCCCCCCAGTGCCCAGGATTCCGACGCGGAACTTGCCGCTCATCGCGCCCGACGGGGTGCCGGCGGCGCCGGGGCACTCCCCACGACGGTCGGATCCCGACCGCGGAACATGAACTGCGCGCCCACCGCGAAGCCCCCGAAATTCAGATCGCTGAGCAGGTTCCAGCGCGCTTCCCCGTAGACGCGGAGGCGCTCCTGCAGCATGTACTCGACGCCCGCGACGGGCGACACGCCTGCCGCGAACGAGTCGAGCAGATCCTCTACGAAGGTCCCGTCGATCGCCGATCCCTTGCCGTTGAGGGAGTGCAGTCCGACCCCCACACCCAGGTACGTCAGTAGCGGCCACGGCGTGGTCCACACGTACTGGGCGTCCAGTCCGAACGCGAGGTCGCTCCACTCGATCCCGCCCAGATCGTCGGCGGTGACGACCACCCCTTCATCGCTGATGCTCGGCAACGCGCTGATCTGCGCCGCCAGCTCCTCCAGCTCGCTCCGTTCCAGGTCCGAGCTCCAGTAGTTGAGCGTCGGCACGATGCGCACCCCGGGTCCGAGATAGCCGAGATCGACCCGGAAGCCGAAGCTGTTGGTGCCCTCCACCTTGTCGGCCCAGTTGTATCCGCCGTGCACACCGATGCCGCGGAAGCTGAGGTTCTCGTAGTCGTACTCGGCCAGTCCTTGAGCCCCGGCCGAGCCCGCGCTCGCCAACGCCAGCGCAGCCACCATGGCCAGCGAGCGTCCCGTCGTCCGCGCCACTCTCCCCCTTGCCACCATGATCCCCTTCTCCTCAGTAGATCCGCTTGATGTCCGTACCCGGGTAGTAGGTCCCCAGGATCCTCTCGTAACCCTGCCCGAAACGCGCTCGCGCCATCGCGCCCACCTGACACATCCCGATCCCGTGGCCCCAGCCACCCCCGTGCACCTCCAGGTAGCGCTCGCCGCTCTCGCCTGCGCCCGTTTCCACGTCGAAAATGAGGGAGCTGTTGAGAATCCGGCCCGCCTCCGGACGCAGCGCCCAACGCACCGAATCCCCGTACACCGACGTGGTCCCCGCGTCTCCGGCTATCTGGAGCTCTGCGACACGCCCGGATCGAGTGCGGCCGCGGATGCGCATCTCGCGGAGCACGGTCCCCGGAGCCCAGCCGACGGTTTCCTCCAGGATCTCCCCCAACTCGCTCCAATTCCAGCGCTGGCTCCAGCGGAAGCGGTTCGAGCTCTCGCACCAGGCGGTTCCATCCTCGCGAAGATCCGACACGGAGCGCAGGTATGGAAGCGGACCGCGGCGCCAGACCTGGTCGATCGCGGCGGTCCTGCCACCGCACGTAGAGTGATAGAAGGCGAGGATCGCCTCGCCTTCGTACTCGACGATCTCGCCGCGCGTCTCCCGCACCGCCCGGGCAGCCACCGGGTCCTGCCCCTCCAAGCCTCGGTACACCTGATCGTTGGAGTTGGCCCAGTAGTCGAATCCGAGGCTCCTGCGCCTGCCGCGGTGGGCGATGGCGTACGTTCTCGCGGCGACGGCCTGGGCCTTCACCGCCTCGATCTCCTCGACGGGCCGGGCGCCGATTTCGTGCGGCACGACGCCCAGCAAATAGGTCTCGAGCGCCAGCGTGTTGACGACCGTGAGCCCGTCGGCCCCAACCCGGACCAGGAGGTCCCCGTCGTACGGCCTATCGTCCACGCGCAGAACGCCCCCGGAACCCGGCCGCAGACGCACCGCCTCACCCCGCGACCGGAGCCGCAGCCCGTCGGCGCAGCGCACGCTCACCGCGCCACCTTCGGCGGTCGCGACGCACGGCCCGGTGGCGCGCCGGTCGGACCCGGACCCGCTCGGTTCACCCAGAAGCATCGGGCCGCCGCTGGCGATGGTCACCTCAGCGGCGCCCGCCTTGAGGCCCACGGCGACCTGGGGCCCGGCCGCGTCGACGTCCGCTCCCACGTCGATGGGCGCCCTCGCTCCGGGGGCCGCGACCGTCGGCTCTCCGCGCTGCGCTCGCGGCCCCGCCGGCGAGCACGCCGAGGCCAGCAGCGCGACCGCGACCGCACCTAGTGTGCAACGGTACACTAGTGTGCCGGCGCGGAAGTCCCGTGTGCACCGAGGCGCGTGATTGCGCACGCGGGGCAAGGCGGAACGACGCGCCGTAGCCGTCGCTACGGCAAGGAGCTCCAACGCCGCATCCGCGGGATGCAGCGCGCGCCGAATGCCTGCGGGACTTCTGCAACGGTACACTAGCGCCCTCACGCTGCGGCCTCGGCGAAGGCCTCGCGCGCCACCTCGAGCGTGACGTCGATCTGCTCATCGGTGTGCGCGCGGCCCAGGAATCCGGCCTCGAACGGTGAGGGCGCGAAGAAGATCCCGCGCCGGAGACAGGCGTGGAAGAAGCGTCCGAACAGCGCCCGGTCCACCGCCCCGGCCGCCTCGAAGTCGCGCACCGGTCCGTCGGTCAGGTGGACCCCCCACATGCCGCCCAGCGCCCCACCCCACGCGGGGAGCCCGGCCCGCGCAGCGGCCTCCACCAGGCCCGCGACCAGACGTCGGCCCCGAGACTCCAGGTCGGCGTGCAGGCGGTCCCTGACGAGCGCGCGCAGCTGCGCCAGGCCCGCGGCCATCGCGAGCGGGTTGCCCGACAACGTGCCGGCCTGGTAGACGGGCCCCACCGGCGCGACCTGGTCCATGAGCTCCGCCGAGCCGCCGAAAGCCCCGACGGGAAGGCCTCCACCCACGACCTTCCCCAGCGTGGTGAGATCCGGCCGCACGCCGAAGCGCTCCTGGGCGCCGCCCAGCGCGACGCGGAACCCGGTCATCACCTCGTCGAAGATGAGCAGGGCCTCGTGATCGGAGCACGCCTCCCTCAGGCCCGGAAGGAATCCGTCCACGGGCGGAACGAAACCGGCGTTGCCCACCACGGGCTCGACGATGACGCAGGCTATGCGACCACCGAAGTCCCCGAAGGCGCGGCGTACTGCCTCCAGGTCGTTGAAGGGAACGGTGAGCGTCAGCTCCGCCAACGCGGCGGGCACACCCGGCGAGTCGGGCAGGCCGAGCGTCGCGACGCCGCTACCCGCCTGCACGAGAAAGGAGTCGCCGTGGCCGTGGTAGCACCCCGCGAACTTGAGCACCACGTCTCGACCGGTGACTCCTCGGGCCAACCGGAGCGCGGACATCGTAGCCTCGGTTCCGCTGCTGGTGAACCGGATCTTGTCGACGGAGGGCACGAGCTCGGTGACCAGCTCGGCCAACTCCACCTCGGCCGGGCAGGGCGCGCCGAAGCTCGTGCCCCTGGCGGCCGCCTCGCGCACCGCGTCGACCACCTCGGGCGCGGCGTGCCCGAGGATCAGGGCCCCCCAGCTCTGCACGTAGTCGATGTACTCGCGCCCTTCCACGTCTCGCAGCACCGACCCCTCACCCGCGGCGACGAAAAACGGCTCGCCGCCCACGCTGCGAAACGCCCGCACCGGCGAGTTCACGCCGCCGGGGATTCTTCGCACCGCTCGCTCGAACAGGTCCGCGCTCGACGCGTGGTCGGGTTTCATGCTGGCTCCGCCGAGAGATCGTGTTCGTCCGCGCCGGTCACGCGGACGCTCACAAAGTCGCCGGGCCGGGCGGCGGTCTCGCCCCCGACGTAGACCACCCCATCGACCTCCGGCGCCTGCGCGGCCAGTCGGCCGATGGCGTGAGTTCCGGTAGCGGCATCGGCGGCCTCGTCGATGAGCACCGTGCGCGCCGCGCCCACCCGCTCGAGGTTACGCTCGTGGGTGATGCCACGCTGCACGTCCAGAACCCGCTCCATGCGCTCGCGCACCTGGGCGTCCGGCACGCGGCCGGGCATGCTCGCGGCGGGAGTGCCCTCCTCCGCCGAGTACGCGAAGGCCCCCAGGTAATCAAAGCGGATCTCTTCGAGCAGCTCGACGAGCCGATCCACGTCCTGGTCCGTCTCGCCCGGGAACCCGAGGATCACGGTAGTGCGCAAGGAAAGGTCGTCGATCGCGTCGCGCAGCCAACCGACCCGCTCCCGGATCACCTCGCGGCGCTCGGGTCGACGCATCAGCGCCAGCATGCGGTCGGACGCGTGCTGCAGAGGCATGTCCAGATACGGCAGGATACGCCGCGACCCGGCGATGAGCTCCACCAGCTCCGGGGTGATTCCCGACGGGTACATGTAGAACAGCCGCAGCCAGGGAATAGACGTCTCGGCAACGAGTCGCTCTAGCAGGTGCGGAAGCAGGCCGTGCCGGGGCAGCGGCCCCTCGGGCAGGTCCATGGGGAGCGCCGCCGAAGCGGGCGTCGGGGCGGCGTGGGAACCCGCCATGCCGGCGAACGATCTGCCCACGTACAGCGGCGAGATCCCGTCCCCGGAGGCGGCACCTGCGGCCGCAGTGCCAGCGGGGCGCGGCCCGCGTTCCGCTCCTGCCGCGGCGCGCACCCAGTCGCGGCCGTACCAGGTGGTGTCCTGGCTCACGATGGACAACTCGACGACGCCGCGCGCCTCGAGCTCCCGCGCTTCCGCCAACAGGAGGGACATCGGCGTCGACCGATGGCGCCCCCGCATCATGGGGATCGCGCAGAACGCACACGCGTGGTCACAGCCCTCGCTGATCTTCAGGTGGGCGGTGTGGGTCGCCGGCGCGGCCAGGGCGCGCAGCGGCCGCTCCATGGTCGGCACGGCCGGCGCTTCGGGCAGTAGCCCCCTGCCGCGCAATTGGGGGACGAGGTCGCCCAGTTCGGTCAGCCCGAGGAAGAGGTCTACCTCCGGTATCTCGGACTTCAGCTCGGCGCCGTAGCGCTGCACCATGCAGCCCAGCGCCACCACCGCGCCGACGTGGCCTTCCTCCTTGAGCCGCACCGCCTCCAGGATCGTGTCGACCGACTCCTCACGCGCGGCATCTATGAACCCGCACGTATTGACGATCAACACGTCCGCCCCCTCCGACCCGGCCCTGACCCGTGCGCCGGCACCCGCCAGCGTGCCCATCAGTCGCTCGCTGTCGACCGTGTTCTTGTCGCAGCCCAGCGTGACGACGCCGACCACCGGCGCGTCGAGCCTAGCGTTCGCGCCTCCTTCCCGCCCGCGCACCCGCGCGGCCGCGGGGACTCGGTCGCCGGCCATGACCGGTAGCGACGGACGTCGTCCGGCCGCGCCCCTCGCTTCAGCCCCCGCCCCGGCCGCCACGACGTCAGCCCCGGTCCACGATCCGCACGCCCTCGGGCGGCGTGAATCGGAACAAGGAATCCGGCAGCGACGGATTCACGCGCAGATCGGACAGCTCGAAGTGCCGCTTGAGTCCGTTGGTCTCGGTGATCTCGAAGCGGCGAGCCAGCCCGTCTTCCCGGTCGATCCAGGCCCGTAACGACCGGTAGGTGGCGGCCCCTGCGTGGGGCTCCAGCCGCAGTATGTCGGCTTCCCTTCCCGCGACGACTTCGCTCCCCTCGAGCGTAGCATCGAACCTCTCCGCGGGGTCGCCTATGAACTGACTGCGCAGGTCGGTCGCTCCCGCGCCTCCGGCCGAGGGCAGGCGCAGCACCTGGAGCGAATCGACGCTGGGGTAGAACACCCACAGGTGCGCTCCGTCGCTCACGATCACGTCCCCCGCGGGGTCGTCGAACCGCATCAGAAACAGGTCGGGCTGCCGCTGGTAGATGGTGCCTCGGCTGCGGATGATCCGACCGAGGATCGGGTTGCGAGCCTCCTGGCGGAAATCCGCTCGCACCGCCGTGAGCGCCTCGTAGGCCTCGCTGGCTCTGTCCAGCACCACGTGCGGGTCGCCTGCCTGGCCCGTCGCCGGCTGCGGATCGGGTTGAACCTCGGTTCGCGAGGTGTCTTGGGGCGTGGTCGCGGGCGCTGCGGAATCGGCCTCGGCAGCCGGGATCGATCCGCCCGGCGTTTCGCCTTCCCCAACCGCGGCGGGATCGGCCGGCGCCTGAACAGAATCCGGATCGGGCGTCGCCGCCGTCGCCCCGCGCACGTCTTCAGCGGCCGCGGAGGCGTCTGGGTCGGTCCGGCCGCACGCGAGCAGAGCCACGAACGCCAGGATGGGGAGGATCCGGTTCATCGATGTCGGGAGGTGGAAGGCCGCGCGGCCAAGTACCGGGCGATCGGGGCGATCGTACACGTTGCCCGGAACCGCGTTCCGCGCGCGGACGCGCGCTTCAGGCTTCGAGCTTCGGCTCGACCGGCGCTCCGCCCTGGGCTTCCTTGCAGATGCGGTCGATAGCGTCCAGACCCACCAACACCTCCCGCGGCTTCGAACCGTCCGGCGGACCCAGCACGCCCGCGGCGTGGAGCTGGTCCACGATGCGCGCGGCGCGGCCGTATCCCACGCGGAGCCGGCGCTGCAGAAGTGAGGTGGAGCCCTGCTCGTACTGGGCGCAGACCTCGGCCGCGGCTCGGAACAGGGGATCGCGCTCCTCCATGCGCGCCTCCGACAGCTCCTCCGCGGCGGCTTCCACCTCGCGCGCGCGGACGACCTCCAGAATGTCCTCTTCCTTGGCCTCCGGGGGCACCTCGTGCGCCCGCTCGCGATACCAACTCACCAGTCGATCCGTGTCCTCGGTGGGCATGTAAGCACCCTGAATGCGTACCGGATCGGCATGGCCCGGCGGCAGAAACAGCATGTCGCCGTTCCCGAGCAAGGCGTCGGCGCCGTTCTGATCGATGATCGTGCGCGAATCCACCTTGGAGCTCACCCGGAAGGCGATCCTGCAAGGAAAGTTGGCCTTGATCAGTCCGGTGATGACGTTCACGCTCGGACGCTGGGTGGCGACCACCAGGTGGATGCCGATCGCGCGCGCCTTCTGCGCGAGCTGCGCGAGCGGCCGCTCGATCTCGTTCTGTACCGACATCATGAGGTCCGCCAGCTCGTCGACCACGACCACCACGTAGGGCAACGGACCGTCCTCGTAGAACCAGCGGTCCGGATCGCCCTCGGGCCCGTCGGGCTCGACCCGCCTGAGCGTCTGCCCGCCTTCGAGGCGACGGTTGAATTCCGCTATCGACCGGGCCCCGTTCTCGGACAGCAGTTGGTAGCGACGCTCCATCTCGTACACGGCCCACTTGAGCACGAAGGCCGCGTCCTTGGGGTCGGTAACGACCGGATGCCGCAGGTGCGGCAGCTCCGCGTACATGCTCAGCTCGACCATCTTCGGGTCGATCAGCAGCAGCCGCAGGCTCTCGGGCCCGTGCCGGTACACCAGGCTGGTGATCAGCGTGTTCACGCACACCGACTTGCCCGATCCGGTCGCGCCCGCGATCAGCAGGTGCGGCATGCGCGCCAGATCGGCCACGTACGGGGTGCCCTCCAGGTCCCTGCCGAGAGCCAGCGGCAGAGCGCCACGGCCGCGCGAAAAGGGCTTGGATCGAAGGATGTCACGGAGGTAGACCACCTCGGGCACCGGGTTGGGGACCTCCACGCCCACGGCGCCCTTGCCCGGAATGGGCGCCACTATACGCACGCTTGGCGCCCGCAGGGCCAGCGCGAGGTCGGCGTCCAGGTTGGCGATGCGCGCCACCTTCACGCCCGGCGCCGGCACTACCTCGTATTGCGTGACGACGGGCCCCGTGGTCCGCCCGGATATCCGCCCTTCCACGCGAAAGGTCTGCAGCGTATCCACGAGGATCTGACCGAGGCGGTCGAGCTCCGACTCACTCAGCGACTCGTCACGCGGCGGTTGAGGGGTGAGGAGGTCCAGCGGAGGACTCGGCTCCACCTGGCCGGTCGACGACGACGCCTTCGCCGGGCGAGCTTTGGACGCATTCGCGGGGGCGGTGGGCTCGGGATCGAGCACGAGGATCGGTTCGGGGTCCAGATGGGGATCCAGATCCCCCTCGCCCGCCTCGATCGCGGCCCACGGTGACGGCTCCGGTCGCTCGCGGCGCGCCGCCCAGCGGGCGCGCAGGCGCTCCGCTCCAGACCGCAGGGCCGCCGCGGACCGCGCGGCCGCGCTGAGGGTGCCCCTGGCCAGCGGCCGGGCCGGGTTCCAGCCCAGGGTCGCCACGAACAGCGCGAGGGCCAGGAACAGCAGCGCCACGCCCGCACCGAAGACACCCAGGATCGCCACCAGCGCCGCCGCGGCCGCCGCGCCCACGTATCCGCCGGGGGCGGCGGCCGCGACGACAGGTCGGGCGCCCGACGCGAACGCTCCCAGGCCCTGGGCCATGGGAAGCAGCAACGCCAGCCCGCCCGCGAGGGCGCCGTAGCGGATCGCGGATTCGCGATCCAGCCAGCCGAACCCGTACGCTCCGCCGATCGCCGCGCCGATCGGCAGCAGGTACGCGCCCGCGCCCAGCGACCCGCGCGCCGCGCGCGCGAGCAGGCCCCCGAAGGCTCCCATGAGATTGGCATCGGGTGCCAGTCCCAGAGCACTCGCGGGGACGAGGGCCAGCAGGAGGACGAGGGTCAGCGCGAAGAGCGCGAGCCCCGCCAGTTCGAGCCTCTGTTCGCTGTCGAGCATGAGGTGCCTCCCCGCCTCCCTACCCTGCCGCCGGCCCGCCGGCGGCGCCCGACGACGCCATCAGCCGCTCCAGCCACTTCGTATCGAAGTCGCCCGCCACGAAGTCCGGGTGCCGCATGAGCTCACCCAGAAACGGTATCGTCGTGTCGATCCCCTGGATAATGAAGGATTCCAGCGCGAAGCGCATCCGCGCGATGGCTTCAGCCCGGTCCTCCCCGTGCACGATGACCTTCGCGATCAGCGAGTCGTAGTGCGGCGGCACCAGGTAGCCGCCGTACGCGTGGGTGTCCAACCGCACGCCCATTCCGCCGGGCGGATGCATGGCCTCGATCACGCCCGGGCTGGGAGCGAAGTTGCGCGCCGGGTCCTCCGCGTTGATGCGGCATTCGATGGCGTGGCCGCGCAGCTCGATGGACTTATCCTCCATGGTCAACTGCTCGCCGGCCGCAACGCGGATCATCTCCTTGATCAGGTCGTACCCCGTGACCATCTCGGTCACCGGGTGCTCGACCTGGATGCGCGTGTTCATTTCCATGAAGTAGAACTCTCCCGAGTCGGTCAGGAGGAACTCCATGGTCCCGGCCGACACGTAGCCGATGGCCCGCGCACCGGCGACGGCCGCGCTCCCCATGCGCTCGCGCAGTTCGGGCGTCAGCGCCACGCTGGGCGATTCCTCTATCAGCTTCTGGTGACGCCGCTGGATGGAGCACTCGCGCTCGCCCAGGTGCAGCACGCGCCCGTGGCTGTCGCCAATCAGTTGGAACTCGATGTGCCGCGGCCGGCTCAGGTATTTCTCGACGTACACCGAGCTGTCGTTGAAGGAGGCTTCCGCCTCGGCCCGGGCCATCTGCAGCTGCCCGGCGAAGGACGCCTCGTCCTCCACCACGCGCATGCCCTTCCCTCCGCCCCCCGCGGCCGCCTTGACGATCACCGGGAAACCGATCTCGCGAGCCACCTCGAGGGCCTCAGCGGCGTCTTCGATCGTGTCCTCGGTGCCGGGCACGGTCGGGACCCCCGCTGCGGCCATGGCTCGGCGGGCCGCGGCCTTGTCCCCCATGGCCCGAATGTGTTCGGCGCGCGGTCCGATGAAGGTGATGTCGGACCGATCGCAGATCTCGGCGAACTCCGCGTTTTCGGCGAGGAAGCCGTAGCCGGGGTGGATCGCCTCCGCTCCCGTCACCTCCGCGGCGGCGATGATCCGCGGAACGTTGAGGTAGCTCTCTCTCGCCGACGCCGGCCCGACGCACACGTCTTCGTCCGCGAACCGGACGTGGAGCGACTCGCGGTCGGCCTCGCTGTAGACGGCTACCGTGCGTAAGCCCAACTCGCGGCACGCCCGAATGATCCGCAGGGCGATTTCTCCGCGGTTGGCGATCAGGACTTTTGAGAACATTGGTGCCGGCGCCTCAATGACCGCCGGTGATCACGCAGCTTCGATCCGGAAGAGCGCCTGGCCGTATTCGACCGGGTCTCCGTTCTGGACGAGGATCTCCTTCACCACTCCGTCCAGCTCGGCCTCCATTTCGTTCATCAGCTTCATCGCCTCCAGGATACAGAGTGTCTGACCCTTGGAGACTCGGGTGCCGACGTCGACGTATGGCGGTGCCTCGGGGGCCGGCGCGCGGTAGAAGGTGCCCACCATGGGCGAGTGCACCTCGACCCAACCGGGATCGGACGCCCCATCCCCGTTCGTGGCTTCGGAGGCCGCGGGTGTCGGTTCCGCGGCCGGTGCCGCGACCGCGATGTGCTGCGCCGCAGGCACCGCCGCCGGCGGCGGCGTCTTGCCAATGCGGATCCTCGTGCCGGCCCGCGTTATCTCGATCGAATCTATGCCGCTCTCGTCCACGGCCTCGATGAGGCCGCGCAGGAACTCGAGATCCAGCATGCTCATCCTCCCCCCGGCATCGGCCCCGCTGGGCCGGACGTCGATTCGCGCAGGTAGTCGATCAGCGCGCGGAGACCAAGCTCGTAGCTGCGCGCGCCGAATCCGGCGATCACGCCCACCGCGTGTTCGGCCAGAACGGAATGTCGGCGTACTTCTGCGCGCGCCAGAGTATTCGTCAGGTGTACCTCCACGAACGGCCGGCCAACGCCCCTCAGGGCGTCCAGCAGCGCTACGCTCGTGTGTGTGTAGGCGCCGGCGTTCACCACGAAGCCCGCGCTCTCGGGTCCCGCGCCGTGCACCCAGTCCAGCAACTCGCCCTCGTGATTCGACTGGAACGCGAGAACCTCGACGCCCAGGTCGCCGCCGAGGCGCGCGACCCTCTCGTCGATCTCGGCCAACGTCACCGTCCCGTACAAGGTCGGCTCGCGCGTTCCCAGGAGGT
This sequence comes from Gemmatimonadota bacterium, assembly GCA_039715185.1. NCBI lineage: Bacteria > Pseudomonadati > Gemmatimonadota > Gemmatimonadota bacterium. The sequence goes on along the minus strand of JBDLIA010000001.1, from coordinate 47,078 downwards.
TGAGATTCGGGCCGTGAAGCACGCCAATCTTCACTTCTTGAGACTCCGCAGCCAGGATCGGAAAACCTCCACCTCTTCGTCGTCTTCCGATCCGGCGCTTTCGGCTGCCTCGTCGGCCGTCGGTTCGACCGAGGCGTCCAGCAGCGAGCGCGCTATCTCGCCGATCTCGCCGTCCTCCTCTTGCGGCGAGCCCGTGTCCGCCGGGCCGGAAGATCGCACCAGGTCCGCCTCCCCCAATTCCAGGATCGAGTCCCCGCCGGCGATGTCGAGGGAGGACGGGCTGTCCGCCCACGGCTCCGCATCCAGGTCGACCGGCGCCAGGGTAGCGGGTCCGCGCGCCGCCGAGGCGTCGGCCGGCGGTGGCCGCACCTCCTCCACAGCCGGCGCGCGCTCGGCCTCCGCTACTGGCGCGGGCGCGTCTGCCTCCGGCGCACCCTGCGCGGGCTTCGACCACGCTATCAGGCCGCGCAGCTCGTCGCGGATCCTGACCTCCTCCGTCCCGAGCGCACCCGCCAGCGCCGCGGACAGCGCTGCTTCCTCCAGCGGTGCGTCTTCGCCAGGCTCCTCCGGCTCGCCACCCTCGGCCTCCGCCGCCTGTGGCGTCTCGTCCACGCCGCCAGCGACCTCCGCGGCCAGATCGGGGCCGTTCCCGTCGACTTCGAACGCCGTGCCGCCGAAGTCCTCCCCGGTCCAGAGGGCGCCGGGCTCTCCGCCTTCGTCGGCCGTGGCGTCCACAGCGATGCCGTCGACCGGGTCCGGCTCCGCGCTGGGCGCGTCCTCGTCGCCCAAGGCGCCCGGCTCGACCCAGGCGGCCCCCAGCTCGGTCTCCTCGTCCAGCCCGTACGCGTGAGGATCGGCGAACGTCGGTTCGTCAAGCCTGTCGTCCGGGGCGTCTTCGGGGGTCTCCAGTTCGACCCGGTCGGTGGCCGCCTCGGACTCGGCAACGCCGACCTCGAACTCTGCGCCGACGTCGACCTCTGCGTCCTCGGCCGACACGGCCTCGACCTCCTGCGGGCCCGCCGCCAACTCCACGTCCGGCGCAGCGGTCTGCCTGTGGATCTCGCCCCACTCGGGACGCACCGGCTCCGAGGCGCCGCCCACGACCCTCGCCTCCGCCTCGTACAGCTTGGCCTGCAGCCTGGCGTCCATCGGCGAGCGTTCGAGCAGCCGGCGGTAGACAGCGGCGGCCCTGGCGTGGAGTCCCTGGGCGGCGTAGAGATCGGCCAGCGTCTCCGTCTCGACGCCACTCAGTTCCTGTCCCTCGCCGCCCGCGGCGTCAGGGTCCGCGAGGTCGGGCCAGGCGGCGCTTATCGGTTCCGGATCGAGCGTCGGCGCCTCCAGCGTCGAATCGTCGACGGTAAGGCTCAGGTCGGCCTCGTCCAGATCGACCAGCGAGAGCCCCTCGCCGGGCGCGTCCAGGACTGATTCCGCCAGCGGCTCTTCTCGCGCGGCTTCCGGATCGCCCCAGCCGTCGAACGCGACCAGGTCGTCGATGGGTCCTTCGTCCACCTCCGCCGGCGTCGGCTCGTGCTCCACCTCGTCCGGCTGTTCGGAGAGCGCCGCGACTCTGGCGGCCGCTTGTTCGTCGCCGGGGTCCAGCGCCTGCAAGGCCACCCAATGCGGCAACGCCTCATCCGCGCGCCCATCCCGGTCAGCCGACTCGGCGAGTCTGCGCAGCGCGATCATGTTGTGGGGGTCGAGTTCGATGACCCGCTGGAAGGCGTCTCGCGCGCCGGTCTCGTCTCCCACATCCTCCAGCACCCTGCCGAGCACTACATGGGCACTGGGGTAATCGGGGTGGTCGCGCATGCCCGAGCGAAGAATCTCACGCGCGCGCTCGGGATCGCCCTTCTTGCGGTGGGCTTCAGCGAGGTGGGTAAAGACGCGACCACGCGGGTTCGCCGCGTACAACGCCTCCAGTCGCGCGATCTCGTCGTTTTTCGCTGCGGCCATGCCTCTCGCAGAATCGTAGACTACGGTAGCGGTACGGAGCGCAGCTCTCGCGGCGCTTCTGACCTGGTCGGACCGTTTCGGCCCGATGCCGCGTCTCCGTCCGGGCCCGGCGGACCGCGGCGCCCCGGCCTGTCGGCGGCGTGCCTCGGCCCGTGGACGAGGCGGGGGGGGAGCGACCGCCCAAGATAGACGGCGCCTCGACGGCATGTCAACGCACAACGCGCTACGGCTTGAACGTTGCTGTGAACCGATTTACAATTTGTGGCGTCGCCCCCTCAATGGGGTGTCGCCTGTCGCACCTTTCTGCAGGGAAGTTTCCGATGGTGATGAACAAGATGCGCGAGTGGACCAAGTGGATCATGGTCGTCACGGCCCTCGCGTTCGTGGCACTGATGGTGTTCGAGTGGGGCATGGACGCCAGCGGGCAAACCGCGGCCGGTCTGGGCGGCGGCGAGATGGGAAAGGTCAACGGCGACCCGATCTCCTACGAGGTGTGGATCCCGACGTATCAGCTTCTGTACGACCGCCGCCAGCAGGCTCAGGCGCGGCCTCTCACTTCGGCGCAGGCGCGCGAGATCGAAGACGAGACGTGGGAGCAGCTCATCTCGCAGGTGCTCATCAGGCAGGAGTTGCAGCGCCGAGACATCGACGTCAGCGCCGATGAGGTCCGGCAGGCGGCCAGGTTCGCGCCGCCGCCCGATTTCCGTACGAACGCGCTCTTCCAAACCGACGGGCGCTTCGACCTGACCAAGTATCACGACTACCTGTCCTCTCCGGCCGTGGACCCCCGGCTGCTCGCCCAGCTCGAGGCCTACTACCGAGACCGGATTCCTCAGTCCAAGCTCCTGCAGCAACTTTCCACGGGGGTTTTCCTCTCCGACGGCGAGCTGTGGACGGACTACCGCGACAGGAACGAGGCGGTACAGATCGAATACGTCCTGGTCGAGCCCGGGCGACTCGTGACCGGCGACCGCATCAACGTGACGGAGGACGACGTAGCCGAATACTACCGCGAGCACCGCGAGGACTTTCGGGAGGCGGCGTCGGCCGAGTTGCGCATAGCGTCGGTGGACAAGACGCCTGCGGCCGCGGACACGGCCGCGGCGTTGGCGCGCGCCCAGGCGGCGCGCCAGGAGATCGTGGACGGCGCCGACTTCGGGGAGGTAGCCACGCGCGAGTCTTCGGATGTCGTGTCCGCGCAGGCGGGCGGAAGCCTCGGTTCGTTCAACCGTGGAGACATGGCACCCGCGTTCGACGAGGCCGTCTTCGCACAGCCGGTGGGAGAGGTCGGCGAGCCCATCCTTTCCCGCTTCGGCTACCACGTGATCGAGGTCACCGAGCGCGACGGCGACGAGGCCAGCGCGCGGCACATCCTCGTCCCCATCGAGCTCGGCCCGGATGCGGAGGATCAGCTCCTCATCGTGGCCGATTCACTGGAGGAGTTGGGGGAAAACATGCCGCTCGACTCGGCCGCCGCGCGCCTGGGGCTGTCCGCGCGCACGGTGGTAATCGCCGCCGATCGCCCCACCGCACCGGGGTACGGGCCGTTGGACGAGGCAGCAGACTGGGTGTTCGTGGATCCGGAGAGCGACGAGATCCCGGTCAGCCCCGTGTTCGAGAACGACGGCATCTTCTACATGGTCGAGATATTGGACGAGCGCGAGGATGGCGTCAGGCCGCTGGACGATGTCGCCGACCGCATCAGGACCCAACTGGCCGCCGCGCAGAGGCTGGAGCTCGCTATGGCGGACGCCGCGCAGCTGGTCCAGCGGGCGCGCGACGCTGGCAGCCTCCAGGTTCTGGCGGATGACGACTACCAGATAGCGAGCGCGGGTCCCTTCACCCGCCTCGACTTCGTGTCGGGCCTGGGGCAGGCCACGCAGGCCATCGGCGGCGCCTTCGGACTCCAGGAAGGGGCGATAGGCGGTCCCTTCGAGACCGACGGCCGGCTCGCGCTGGTCCGGCTCGTTGCGCGCACGGAGGCCGATCGAGCCCAGTGGGAGTCCCAGAAGGATCTCCAGCGGGCCCGGGCGTCACAGATTCGCCGGCAAGGGATCGTAACCGCCTACCTCAACGACCTGCGCGATGAGGCCAGAATCGTGGACAATCGGGAGGCGGTCCTACGCCCCGCCGACACGGATCAGGGGATCCAGGGCGGTCTGTTCGGAAGCTAGTGTACCGTTGCACACTAGAGTTCGTCGCGAGCACGATGGCCCGGCGGTGCTGCTCCGGACCGATGGAAGAGGGGCCCGGCGGCATCGTGCCACCGGGCCCCTCGTCCTACCTGTCGGACCGAAGCTGACTAAGCGTCGGCCTCGGGACTCGTCGGCTCCGCGGCCTGCGGCTCGGCGGGACGGACCGGCTCCGAAGCCGCCGGGGGCGCGACCGAGGGTCGCACCTGATTGGGCTGAACCTCCCTACGCTCGGGCTCCGTGGCTTTCGCCACGTCCGCCTGAATCTCGGAAACGGAACTCTTGAACTCCCGAATGCCCTTGCCGAGAGACGCTCCGATTTCCGGCAATCGCTTGGCCCCGAACACGAGCAGTACGATCAGCAGAATGACGATCAGCTCGGTAGGGCCGAGACCGAATGGCATGATGGTCCTCCGTCAGTAAAGCCAGGAACGCGCCACCAGGGCCGCTCCCAGTACACCTACAAGGCTCAGAAGGTTGACGTTCAACGTCAAGGGGCCGAGCACCAGCGCGATCGCCCCGACGTCCACCCCGAGGGGCCCGAGAGACGCCGAGGCGGACGTCGTCAGCAACGTCCGGGTGGCGCTTTCGGGCATGAACAGCACAACGACGCGGGTGAGCAACGCCCCCACCACCAGCCCTGCCACGATCACCCAGAACGCGCGTCGGCCCGCCATGCGCCGCGGCGCGATCGCCGATCCGCCGATTCCCAGGCCGGCCACGTCAGGAACGCCTGCCGACGACGTAGGACACGGCCAGGCCGAGCGCCTCCGCCGGCGCTCCGGGCGGCACGTCGGCCAGCGAGGCGCTGGCCCTGCGACCGTATTCCTCGGCGCGCCTCTTCGCTCGATCGACGCCGCCCCTGGCGGTCACCAGTGAAATGACCTCTTCGATCCCGTCATCGGTGGGCTCGGGATCGGCGAAGAAGCCCTCGATCGTGTTCCGCTCGGCGTCGGACATCTCCGGCAACGCTTCGATCAGCGGGAGGGTGACCTTGTGCTCCCGGAGGTCGTGGCCGCTGGGCTTGCCGGTGGCCCTCTCCGTGGCGGTATAGTCGATCACGTCGTCCACGATCTGGAAAGCCATGCCCAGGTCGTGGCCGAACCGCCTCAGCGTTTCCCGGTTCGCGCCGCCACCGCACAGCGAACCCAGTTCGCAAGAGGCCGCGATCAACGAGGCCGTCTTGGCCGCGATCAACCGGTAGTAGGCTTCTTCGGACAGGTCCAGCGCGTCCGCCGAGTGCAGCGCCCGTAGCTCGCCAACGCTCATGCGGTTCGCGGCCCTCGCGAGCACCCCGATCCGCTCCATGTCGCCCAGATCGGACAGTTCGCTCACCGAACGGCTGTACAGGAAGTCGCCCATGATGATCGCCGTCCGATGATTCCAGAGCGCGTTGACCGTCGGCATGCCCCGACGCATGACGGAATGGTCGACGGCGTCGTCGTGAACCAGCGTGGCGAGGTGGACGAGTTCGACCAGCGCTGCGACCGTGCGGGCGTCGGCCAGATCTCCGCCCTCGGCCTGACTCGCGAGCAGAACGAGCGTCGGTCTGAAGAGCTTGCCCCGCTTCAGCAGGATGTAGTCCCCGACCTCGGACAGAGGCCGGTAGTCCGACACCGCGATGCGCCGCATCTCCCGCACGACGCTTTCGAGGACTTCCCGGACGGGGTCCTGAATCGCGGCCAGCCCCGACGGGACGGTCCTCAGCATCGGTTCCGAGCTTCTCCGTTGGGGATCGGAAAGGGCGGCCAAGTTACGCGCGGTGCCCGGGGCTGTCAAAGCCGCGCCAGCCTTTCGGATACGTCCTCGAAGTCGATGTCGAGTGACAGCACTCGCTCGTACGCATCGCGCGCGTCACCTGGCCTCCCCAACTCCTCGTAACAGCGGCCCAGGTGGTAGTTCACGCCGAGCAGCTCGGTGGGGTCCGAGGCCGGCTCGGCCGTCCCCTGACGCAGGAGTTTCTCAGCGATCGTGAAATCCCCCTTCTCCATGAAGCACTGGCCCAGTTCTTCGTACACCTTGAGCCGCACCGTCCCGAAGCGCAGCGCGGTCTGGAATTCGGCTATGGCCTCGTCCAGAAGCCCCATCTCCTTGAACGCGATGCCCAGGTCGTAATGGCTCGCGGTATCCTCCACCGCGACGTGCTCGGTGACCTTGGACCGGAACTGCGAGAGCATCTCGTGGAAGTCCTGGTCCTCGTCTCCGGACGGCGCTTCTTCCTCGACGACGAATCGCGTGGTGTCCTCGGCGTCCCCTCCCACGAGCTCCGCGAGGTCGACGTAGTCGCCTCCCTGCGCAGCGCCGTCCGGCGCCAGAGCGCCGCGCGCCTCGGCGTGACCCGGATCCAGATCGACCACGAGCTCGTAGTAGCCGCGCGCCGCTTCGGGGTCACCCGTCTCGTGCAGGCGGTCCGCGAGCGCCATGTAGGCCGGGATCAGCCGATCTCGATCGTTCGCCCGCTGGGCGGCTTCGGCGCGCAGTCGCAGGGCGCGCACGCTACGTGGGGCGAGCTCCACCATGAACTCCGCCAGCCGCAGCGCCTCGCGCGTGGCGTCCCGCTCCTCAGCCGCGCCCGCGGCGTGCTCCAGGATGTCGAGAGCGTCGTCCTCGCGGCCCTCTTCGATCAGGCCGCGGGCCCTGTCTTCGGGGGTTCTAGGAGCCAGGAACTCTTCGGGTACGGTGTCTGCGGCGTCCTCCGGCTCGTCCGTAAGCGTGGGCAGGCCGGCCAACGGATCGCTGTCCGCCTCGGCCGCGTAATCATCGTCGGACGCCGTTGCCCGTTCCAGCACGGCGTCGGCCGGGTCGGGCAGGTCGTCGACGATGATGGGGGTGCTGAAGCCCATGTCGTCGCGAGCGTCGGGCGCCTCGTAGGCCTCGGGCTCCACCGCATCTTCGGCGTCAGCGACTATCGGCACAGTATAGGCGTCGACCTCATCCGAGGCCGCGGGCGCATCCTCGTCGGCGACCCCGCCCACGGCCACGTCGGTCCACTCGGGCATCGCCATGGGCGGCTCGTCCCCCAGGAGCGGGAGCGGGCCGGCCTCCTCGACGTCGACAGGCTCGGCGACGGCAGGCTCGTACGTAGTCTCGAGCGGCTCACCGGGAGCGTCGTGGGACGGCGCGGCAAAGTCGCCGGCACCGTGCTCCTCCATGGTCTCCAGCGGCGAGGCCTCCAGGCCTGCCGCCACGTCCTCCGCCTCGGGGCCGCTCGACTCCAGCGCCAGGTCGGCGACGGCCGGTCCGTCCGATTCCTCCGGGACCGACTCCTCCACCTCGGACGTGTCCTGTGCGAGGTCGGCCTCGTACGGCCGCGCCAGAGCCTCCGGGTCCAGCGAAGACGGGTCGGCCGCCCATTCCTCCTGCTCACCCGGGACGGGTGCAGCAGCCGGCTCGAACGCCGGATTCAACTCGCGAGCCGTTTCGGCCACCTCCTCCGCCAGGTCCGGCTGTCCCGTGTCCAGGTAGCCACGGGCGGCCTGCCCGAACGCGCCCAGCGCCTCTTGCGAACGCTCCAGCGCGGCGTACTGCCGCCCCAGTTGCGCCCACACGTCGGCGTCCTGCGACAGCTCGGCGAACTCCTGCAGCGCGGCCAGCGACTGGTCCATCTGGCCCGCCCCGACCAGGCGCTCCGCGTACTCCAGGATCCACCGGCGCGCGTCCGTCAAAAAGCCTTGCTCGGCACAGAGCCGGCCGAGCTTCTCGTAGAGCGGGATCCGTTCCGGCTCGTAGCGAAGCGCCTTGTTGCAGAGCGCTATGGCGTTGTTCAAAAAACCCGCCTCGGCGTACTTGTCCGCGGCGTTGACGTAGTACTCGACCGCGGAGGCCGGCTCGCCGAGCCGCAGGTAGAGATCACCGATGCGATTGTACAGGCCGAGCTCGGCGTCTCCCGCCTCCTGCTCGAGCGCGCGCCGATAGAGCTCGATGGCCCGGCCCCAGTCCTCTTGCTGTTCGAAGCTCCTGGCCTCGTCCTTCAGCTTGATCGTGGAACTCATCCCTACCTCAGTGCGAGGGTTCCCCAGCCACCCAGCGTCGTGCGAGCCCCTGCAGCACGCGCGCCGAAAGCGCGCGCCCCGGCTCTACGTCTCCAAGTCCCAGTCGCTCGGCCGCCGCTCCCAGCAGCAAGCGATCCGGCAGCATCCCGATCACCTCGGCGGGACCCACCTCGCCGCCCGCCCCGGCGACCAATTCCTCGACCCGGCGGTAGACGTCCATCGGGTCCGTAGCCTCGAGATCCTCAATGTTCATCGACAACTGTACTGCGTCGCCTTTCTTCAGGGCGAATGCGAGCGCCCGGACCCCGGTGAAGCCGCCCCCGCTCTCGCGGATAGAACCCGCGACGGCGGCGGCCTCGGGGAGCCCGACGCCCCGCAACTCCACGTTCCACGCCAGCAGAAGCGGGCGCGCACCCACGCACACAACCCCGGCGCTCGGATGCGCACCCGCGCGCCCCGTTACGGCTGGCGCGACATCCGGGACGCGACCCGCCGGCCAGCCCGCCGCGAGCGCCTCGAAGCCACCGCGCCGCAGCTCCGCGAGCCGCCGCCCCGGGGGCCGCGAAGCCTCCGCGTAATAGTAGACCGGGAGTGCGAACTCCCGAGCCAGCGCTTCCCCCACCCGCCACGCGAGGCGACGGGCGTCGTCCATGGTGGCGCCCAGGATCGGGACGAAAGGCAGTACGTCGAGCGCCCCCACCCGCGGGTGGACTCCCTCGTGTCGCTTGAGGTCGATCCGCTCGACGGCGACCCCGGCCAACGCGAGGGCCGCCGTCGCGAGCGTATCGGGCGCCCCGAGCAGCGTCAGGACCGAACGATTGTGATCCGCGTCGGCCGACCAGTCGAGGACCTCCGCCCCGGCGTCCAGCACCGCCTCCACCGCAGCCTCCACCACCGACAAGTCCCTGCCTTCGCTGAGGTTCGGGACCGCCTCCATGAGCCGGCGGGGCATGGCACCCAAGATAAGCCGATCCGCGCCGCGTCTACAAGCCGGCGCGTCGGGCGACGTCCGCCAGCGACCCGCTCGCGACGAGGTTGGCGGCCGCTTCAATGTCGGGCGCCAGATAGCGGTCCTCCTCGAGCCTGGGCACGAGCCCGCGGAGCGCCGAGCGCGCCTCCTCCACGAGCCGTCCGCTGCGCAGGGGCGCGAGAAAGTCCAGCGCCTGACAGGCCGCGAGCAGCTCCATGCCCAGAACGGTCTCGAGGATGTCCACGCAGCGCGCGGCCTTCAGCGCGGCGCCGACGCCCATCGACACGTGGTCCTCCTTGTTGTTGTCCGTGGGGATGGAGTCGACGCTCGCCGGAACCGCCAGCCGGCGAGCGTCCGACACCAGCGCGGCCGCCCCGATCTGCACCATCATGAGCCCCGACTGCACGCCCGGCCGCTCCGTCAGAAAGGCGGGCAGGCCGGACATGGCCGGGTCGACGAGTCTCGCGACGCGCCGCTCGCTGATCGCGCACAGATCGGCGCATGCGATCGGCACCAGGTCCAGCGCCTGAGACACGATCTGGCCGTGGAAGTTGCCGCCGCTCAGGACGCGACCCGATTCCGCAAACACCAGCGGATTATCGGTGGCGCTGTTGACCTCGACCGCGAGCACCTCCCGCACGTATCCGAGCAACTGACGCGACGCGCCATGAACCTGGGGCATGCAACGCAGCGAGTAGGCGTCCTGGACCCGCGCATCGCCCGAACGATGCGACTCGCGGATTTCCGAGCCGTCCAGCAGGCCCCGGAGCCTCGCCGCGGTGACCCGCTGGCCCGCGTGCGGACGCACGTCCTGGATCTCCGGGGCGAACGCGTCCGGCGTACCGCGCAGCGCGTCCAGGCTGAGCGCCCCGGTTACGTCCGCGCTGTCCACGGCGCGCTCGGCGGCCAGCAGCGCCAGCGCGCCGATGGCGGTGTGCACTTGCGTCCCGTTTATGAGCGCCAGGCCCTCCTTGGCGCTCAAGCGCACGGGTTCGATGCCCGCCCGGCGCAAGGCCTCGGCCGCCGGCTCCCAGGCGTCGACCCCGCTTCTGACCTGGCCCTCCCCGATCACCGCCAGCGCGGCGTGCGCCAGGGGCGCCAGGTCCCCGGACGCGCCCACGCTCCCCAGGCGCGGGATGCGCGGAAGGATGTCGTGGCGCAGCAGCGCGAGGAGCGCCTCCACGAGCTCGACGCGCACGCCGGAAACGCCGGCCGCGAGGGTATTGGCGCGCAGCAGCAGGACCGCGCGCGTGGCCTCAGGGCCAAGTGGATCGCCCACCCCGGCGGCGTGGCTCCTGATCAGGTTGAGCTGCAGCGGCTCTATGTCGGCCTCGGGAATCACCACGTCGGACAGCGCGCCGAACCCGGTGTTCACGCCGTAGACGACCCGTCCCTCGGCCAGCGCCGCGTCCACCACGGCGCGCGACGCCGCGACGCGGCGCCGCGCCTCGTCCGCTAGGCGGATGTCGCTGCCGGCGCGCAAGGCGACGGCCTCGATGTCGGCGAGATTGAGGGAGTTGCCGCTCAGAACGAGCGGCTGGCTCACTGCACCCTCCGGGGGTCGCTCCTCTGCTCGTAGTCCAGCTCCAGGTCGCGCTGGTCGCGCAACGCCACCCGGAACTCGAAGCTGAAGTTGCCGTTCTGCGTGCGCACGAAGTCGAAGTTGGCTTCCCAGCGGTGCAGATCGCGGGTGAGGCGAACCACGTGGTCGGCGAACGCCTTGTCCGTGAAGTTGTAGCCGGTCTGCCATGAGGCCGACCACTGCTGCGTGGGCCGGAAGGTCACCGAGCCGGTGAGCATCTGGAGCTCGTCCTGCGCGGTCGTGTCACGGGGCCGGGTCAGGCTGTAGTTGAGTTGCGCCCGCCAGGAACCGACACCGCCCGTGGCCCTGGGCGCCCGGAATCCGCCCGTCGTCAGCGCGGTCCTGTCGTCGTCGAGCGTGCTCTCCCCCTCCAGCTCGTCGACCTCGCCGCCCTCGTCGACGCCCGCCTCGTCCAGCCGCTCGCGCTGGCGCGCCTCGTCGGGCCGATCGCCCAGACCGAGCCAGCGGAACAGGAAGAAATTGTTGTCCACCGAAAAGGAAGCGGTCACGCGGCTCAGGTGCAGATCGAAGGTGCGGTCGGTCTCGCCGGTGGGCGTGGTGTCGGGACGAAACAGGTCGTGGGCCGTCTGGAACTGAAGACCGCGCAGCAGATCCGACGTGAAGCTGTTGGTCACGCTGGTGGTGGTGAGGCCGTCACCGCCCTCGCGCGCCTCGACGAAGTCGTAAGCCACCGCGCTCGTCGCCACCGACAGGAGCATCAGCTTCCGGGCCTGCGGCAGGCGGCGCGGCTCCCCGTCGGTCGGGCCGGCCAGGGCCTCCGCGGGGTCCGGCTCGGCGCTCTCGGTCTCGGCGCCGTCGCCCCTGTACTTCGCCTCGAACGTCTGCTGCAGCCGTACCTGTATCTGGTTCTGCTCCCGACCCGCGGCCGACGCGCCGAAAACCGTCTCCTGGAGCGCGCTGAGGGTCGGCGCCGGCGAGTAATTGTAGCTGACGCTGGGGGTGAACTTGTGGCGGAAGCGCTCGATGGGCCCGACGCCCGGAAAGAACCCGTACATGGGGCTCTGCAGGTCGGTCCTGAACACCAGCCTCAGCGGGCCCGCGACCCTGTCTATCGCAGTGCTGTCGTTGCGCAGGAAGTCCTGCGTCAGGGAGAGGCTCGGGCGCAGCGTGCTGGTCCCCACGAGCCGCTGCTGGTAGTTCAGCCCGGCCGACCAGTTCGCGCGCTCCTCGAAGCTCCCGTCCAGCACGAAGGTAGAGTCGCTGGACAGCGTGTCCGTCGCAAAGATCGTCACGTCGCGGGGCGACAGGGTCTGCCTGTTCAGCGAGAAGCGCTGGTCGATGGAAAGGCCGCCGAGCCGGAACGCGCTGGACGCGGACGCGGTGCGGGTCTCGCGGTCCTGCGACCGGCTGGCGAGGTCCGCGGACTCGTCGACGTCCACCTCGACGTTGCGGAAGCTCACGCCGCCTCCCCAGCTACCGGAGAACCCCCCCGGCCTGCCGAAAAGCGCGACGTTGGACAGCGTGATCCCCGCATCTGGCAGCGTGGTCTCCACTCGGCCGTCGTCCAGGAACTGATTGCGGGTGGCGCTGGCTGTCGCAGAACCCCAGTCGAAGGTCCTGCGCAACGAACCCGTGGAGAGAATCGATCGATTGAGCTCGCGCGGGTCGAACGTGTTGCGGCGGACGAAATCCTCCGAGGAGACGAAGTTGGCGCTGGCGCTCACGGTGGTCCGCTCGTCCGGACGCCAGGAGTTGTTGCTGCGCAGGGTCAGCTCCCGGCCGCCTTCGGTGCGCCAGAACTGCTTGTAGACGACGTTGCCCCGCAGGAACTGGCGCAGCCACCGGTACTCGAAGTCGCCGCGCAGGGCCACGTAGTTGTCGCTGAACCAGTCGAACGCCAGCGCCGCGCCCAGGTGGTCGCTGATCGCCCAGTAGAAGCCCACATCGGTGAGTCGTCGCTGGTAGCCGCTGGACGTGCGCGCGACGTCCTGCAGGCCGAAGCGCGGCGTAAGGAGACCGCTCTTCCGACCCTGCCGCATGCTCTGCACCATGAACGGCAGCCAGAAAACCGGCACGTCCATGAAGTTCAGCGTGACGTCGCGCGCGACCAGCACCGAATCCCGGACCACCTTCACCTCGCGCGCCGCGAAGTGGTAGTGCGGGACCTCGTGGTCGCAGGACGTGAACTCGGCGTCGGTGACGAATACGCGTGAATTGGCGACGGGGTACATCTCGTCACCGAAGACGCGCCATTCCGCGGTCTGCCGGAAGGTCGTCTGGGCGTCGAGGGCCACGCCGAGCCTGCGGGGCACGTTGTAGCACACTCGACTCGAAATCACCGGCGCGTCGCCCCCGCCGGTGAAAGTCGGCGCCCCGTAGCCGCACACGACCTCTGTGTCCAGGTCGTACTCCACGAGCGAATCGGCCACCAGCCCCCGGCCCTCCTGGTCCACGCGAGCCTCCGGACCGAGCAGCCGGACGAGCGCACTGTCCATGTCCAGGTCGGCGGATTCCCCCGCGTACGCCAGCGCACGGAAGCCTGGGAGCGCCAGCAGCCCACGCATGATCGAGTCGAACTCGATGGGCGTGGCCTGCACCGGCGTACCTGGCCCGACCGGCGTTATCCCCAACGGCGCCGGGGCGCTGTCACCTGCCTCGCCGAGGTCGACGCCGCCGTCCGCCGGCCTCAGCGCGCGCAGGCGCAGCAATGCCCGGTCGCGGGGCGTGAGGACGGTATCCGCCGCGATCGTGTCGGGCCCGGCCGCGGCGCTGTCGGCCGGATCACCCTGCGCCGTGACCCCCGCGGGGACCGACGCGAGGACGATCACGAGTAACGCGAGCCGCCACCCGCTCACGACGCCCCCATCCACTGGTCCGGATCCGGCATGGACGCCTGCGTACGCCGGCGTTCCACCATGCGCGTAAGGCCGATGCTCAGTTCGTAGAGAAGCACGAGAGGCACCATGAGGAATACGGTCAGCACCACCACATCGCCCGGCGTGATGATGCTCGCGACGAGCGCGATCGCCACGATCGCATAGCGCCGCTTCTCCTTCAATCCCGCGGACGAAACGAGACCCAGCGTGGCCAGCACGAGCATCACGACCGGCAGCTCGAAGATAGCCCCGAAGGCCAGCAACAGTCGCACCACTATCGCCAAATACGGCCCGATCACGATGGCCTGCTCCAGGCTCTCTCCCTGGAAGCTCATGGTAAAGCGCAGCGTGATGGGCAGCGCCAGGAAGTAGGCCAGCGCGACGCCCGCCGCGAACAGGACGAGGCCGAGGTAGAGCGCCGGCACTATTGAGCGCCGTTCCGACGGCAGAAGCGCCGGCGCAAAGAAAGCCCACACGTGGTACACCACCAGCGGCAGGACGAGCAACAGCCCCACCACGGCGGCCAGCTTGAGGGTGATGAAGAACGGGTCCGTGGGGCTGAGATACTTGAGCTTGGTGTCGCCCAGCAACGGCTCGATGGGCGTGATGAGGAGCTGAAGGACCTGGAAATGGGTGACCACCCACAGGCCTATGAAGAAGCCTACGGCCAGCGCGGCCAGGATCCAGAGGATGCGGCGCCGCAGCTCCTCCAGATGGTCCAGGAAGGGCATTGCGTCCGGGTCGGCGCCCCGCGCCCGCGCGCGCAGCTTCTCGAGCAGAGCCATGGCTCAGAGCCCGCGGCTCAGAACGGCAGCCGCGCCTGGTCGGCCTCCAGGGCCTCCAGGGCCTGCCGCGACCGAAGCTCCTCCAGCTCTTCTCGGAACGCGTCGATGTCCTCGAACTCGCGATACACGGAGGCGAACCTCACGTAGGCCACGTGGTCCCGCTGCTGCAGGCGATCCATGACCAGCTCGCCGATCCTGCGGCTCTCGACCTGGCCGGTGCCGGCCGCCTCCAGCTCGTCCTCCACCGAGTCCACCATGGCCTCGATCTCATCCGGGGTCACGGGGCGCTTGGCGCACGGCAGTTGAATGGCGCGCACGAGCTTGGCGCGATCGTACGGCTCGGAGGTGCCGCCCGACTTGAGTACCTGTAGCGGACGCTCCTCCACGTACTCGTAAGTGGTGAAGCGCCGTTCGCAGGCCAGGCACTCGCGCCGGCGGCGAACGGCTCGCCCCTCTCGACTCGTCCGCGAGTCGACGACGCGATCTTCCGTTTCGCCACAGAATGGACAGCGCATTGTTTCTCCACGCGGGCGCCCGGAGCGGCGCCAGCCGCCGCCCCGGACCCGGACTCAGCGTGAGAGGGACTGGAGCTTTTCGCTCGCGAGCCGGGCCTGCTCCGACCGCGGATACCCCGAGGTGACGCGGTTGAAGTAACCCCTTGCCTCTTCGATGTTTCCGCGCTCTTCCGATACGATTCCAGCGCGATACAACGCGGCCGGAGCCCGCGGCGAATCGGGGTACAGCTGCACCACGCGGTCGAACGCTTCCAGGGCGGCGTCCAGGTCCTGCTCCTGGTAATGACTCTCGCCGATTCCGAACTGCGCGTCGGGCGCCTGCGGGTGCTCGGGGTTCTCACGGATCAGCTGCTCGAAGGCGAGCCTGGCCGTTTCGGAGGCTCCTCTCTGCAACTGCTCCATCCCCGCGACGTACAGCTCGGCGCCGTCGACACCCGACGCTCCCTCCGCCGTGTCCTCGCCCGGTGCGGGTGGAGGCGCGACTCGCTCCCGCTGCGTAATATCCTCGCGCAGCTGGTTCAGACGGCGCTGACTCTGGCCGGTCAGCTCCTGGATCTGGACCAGCTGTTGCTCGATGCCGAGCAGCTGATTGCGCAGCTCGCCCCGAGACGTGACGATCTCTTCCCCCACCGAGCGCACCGAATCGCGCACCGCCGCGTGCTCGTTCTGGAGCAGCACGAGGATGGAATCCTGGCGGGCCATCACAGACCGTATCTCGGCCCGCACATCCTTCACATCCCGCTTGGTGGCGCAGCCGGCCACGACAATGGCCACGAGACCCAGCACGGCTCCCGCCCGAGCGCGCCGCCCGACGGACGGCCGCGGGAGAAGACCGGGCCGGGCCCGAGCGGGCGTCACGGGGAGTTCGGCGGCCGGATCGCGTCGCGACCCGCCGTCAGCTCGAACTCGGCTCGTCTGTTGCGAGCGTACGCGGCCTCCGTGGTCCCCGTATCGGCGGGCCGCTCCTCACCGAAGCTGATGACCTCGAAGCGGCTCGCCTGAAGGCCGAAGTTGGTCAGGAAATCACGCGCCGCGGTGGCTCGCCGCATGCCAAGAGCGAGGTTGTACTCGATGGATCCACGCTCGTCCGCGTGCCCCTGGATGCGGACCCTCACCTCCTCGTTCGCCCGCAGCACGTCGGCCTTCCGGCGCAACAACGCCTGCGCTTCGGACTCGAGCGAGAACTGGTCGTATCCGAAGTAGACCGGCAAGGTGAGATCCTCGATCGCGCGCCGGATCGCCGCCTCTCGGGCAGCGGCCTCGGCCGCCGCTGCGTCGGCGCCGTCGTCGGCCGCGGGCGGAGGCGGCGGCGCCTCTTGCACGGGTTCCGGCAGCGGCGGTGGCGGCTCGGGGTTGCCCCCGCACGCGGCCACCAGGACGAACGGCACGGTCAGCGCCAGCATCTTCTTCCACATCTGCTTCATCCCCTCCCCAGGGTGTCACGTCGGGGGCGGCAAAGCCCCCTGTTCCGCGCGCGCCCTCCGGGCGCGCTACGGGCTATCGGTAGCGCCCACGTTCAGGGCGCGAAATCGGCGGCACTCGCGAGCGCCGGGCTCCAGTCCGGTAGCTGGTAGCCGTCGCCCAACAATACCGGACGGATGCGCCCGGTGACGGCATCGATCACGTACAATCCCTGCCTGCCTCCACGACGGCCCGAGAACACGATATGCCTGCCGTCCGGAGCCCAACTCGGATCCTCGCTGACGCCGTCCGCGGTCAACTGCCGCACTGTCGCGCCGGGGCGGTCCGCGTCGGCGACCATGACCTGGAACTCACCCCGCGACCGTCCGTGGAACGTGACCAATGATCCCGTCGGAGACCAGTCCGGCGACGTGTAGTACCCGGGCTCGTCGTACACGTAAGGCGACAGCAGCTCGGCGTTCTCGCCGTCCGCATCGGCCACGTAGATGTGCGGCTGCACAAGTCGATTGGACTGGAACGCGATGCGGCGCCCGTCCGGCGCCCAGGTCGGAGACAGGTCATCCCGCGGGCCCGCGACCTGGCGACTCAGACAGCACCGTCGCCGAGCGTTGTAACGGAAGATCTGGACATCATCGCCCAGCGCCGTGGCGAAGGAAATCTCCTCTCCATCGGGTGCGTAGGACGGCGTTATCAGGAACGGCCGCTCGTCGACCAGCGCGCTTCCACCCGAGAGCGAGCGCTCGCGCAACTGCCAGCCCCGCCCTCCCTGCACAGTGTACAGGATGCGGCTGCCATCGGGCGCCCAACTGGGCGAGTACAGCAGTCCCCCGCTACGCTCCGCGACCTCCAAACCAGCGCCGTCGGAATCCACGAGCACGAGCTCGAAACCGCCGTCGGAGCGGCGCCGCACGGCGGCGATGCGGCTCGCGGCCGCGCCCGGCTGTCCGGTCGTCCAGCGGACCACCTCATCGGACACGGTGTGCGCGGCGCTGCGAAGGCCGCGCTCGTCGGACAGCGGCAGCCGAAAGGCCCGGATCTCCTTGATGCGTCCAAAGACCACGTCGTGCAGCGTGACGCGCAGCAACGCCCCGGGGCCGTCCTGCTCGACCGAGCCGGTGAGCAACCACATAACGCCCAGGTCGTTCCACGGAGCGTAGTCGACCGATCCATCGCTGAGGCCCGCCGGCACACGCATCAGCTCATAGCGATCGCTGAAGTCGAGGTCCTGCTCGACGACGTCGCGCGCCGCGCGCGCGGCGTCAGCGAGGCTCGCGGGTGCGCCGAACGGGCGTACGGCGAGCCGGTCGCGCGGCGTCGACTGGTAGATGAGCCCGATTCTGACCCCGGTCGGGATGTCGTCTTGCTGCCCCAGCGCGGGCCGCGGTACGGCCACCAGGGCCACCAGGAAGGCGGCGCGCAGAGCGGCGATCGGGATGCGGGTCGATGTCAGCACGCTTCCAGCCGGTTCGATGAAAAGGAAAACTGCACGGGCAGCAGATCGTGGGGCCAGCTCGCGGGGAGCGCGCCGTAGGCGTTGCGCGATCCCGCCGCTTCCACGGCGCCGCGGGCGGCGAGATCGAAACGGAAGTTACCGGAGCCGCGGGCCACGCGAATGGCCTGCACTCCGCCGTCGCGAAGAATCTCGAAGTACACGCACGCGCGCAGGCCCGGGTCGCCCGTCCAGCGGAAGTAGCGACGATTCTGCCGGATGATGTTCTGCAGGTACGCGGGGTCCGCGAAGTCCGCGCCGTCGATGCTTACTTCGATGTCGTCTCCGCCGGGGCTCTCCGGATCGGGATTCGCGCCGCGGCTGGGCTCGGGCTCCGGCGACTCTTCGGGTTCGGGCGGCGCCTCCTCGGGCGGTGCCTCTCGCTCCGGGATCTCGGCCTCGGGCTCGGGTTCGGGCTCCGGGGCGACCACCGGCTCGGGCTCGGACGCCGGCGGGGTCGCCGGCCCGGCCTCCTGCGGCGGCGGCGACACCAGCTCCACCCTGTAGACCTCGAACGCCGGCAGCTCCTCGTGCGATCCGAGCGACGTCATGACCGCGGCCGCCAGGAAGCCGACGTGTCCGACCACGGACGCCGCGATGGCCGGCTTGCCGGGGCGCACGCCACGCGCGCGCCGCGCTCCGCCGGCCCCACTCACGCCGCCCTCCGGTCTCTCTCAGACACCGCCTGCTCCGCCGTTCATCCGTTCAATCGCTCCACCCGCCACGGTCCCTTCTACCTCCGCACGCGCGCCGGCTGTTCCGTCGGCCCGGCGCGTAGCGCCTCGCTCACTCGATGCGCGGCTCCACCACCAGGTTGACCGCGGCCACGTCCAGCCGCATCAACGTCCCCAGGACGACCGCGACTCGCTCGTAGTCGACGCCGCCGTCGGCCCTCAGGTAAACCGTTTCCGCGCCTTGGTTGCGAACGTAGTCCGGGTACAAGCTCACCAACTCGTCCACCCCCTCCACCGGGACCTCGCCGAGGTGGATCGCGCCGCTGCGCTCGATCGACACTATCACTCCCTCCGCCCCCGCGAGCGGCGCCGAATCCGCCCGCGGCAAGTCCAACTCGACGCCTCCCTGCATGATGGGCGCCGTGATGATGAAAATGACGAGCAGCGTGAACGCAACGTCTACCAGGCTCGTGACGCTGATCTCGGCCATGGTGGGCAGACGCTGCCGCCGCCTCACAGCCGGCCCTCTCTGGCCAACGTGCCGATGAATTCGCTCGCGAAGCCCTCCAGCTCGCCTTCGAACAGGTTCAGCTTGGTGACGAAATAGTTGTAGGCGATTACGGCGGGGATCGCGACGGCGAGCCCGGCGACCGTCGTGACCAGCGCCTCGGCCACGCCGGGGGCCACCGCGCCGATGTGCGCCGAGCCCGTCGCGGTGATGCCCAGGAACGCGTCCATGATGCCGATCACCGTCCCGAGTAGTCCCAGGAGCGGCGACACGGTGCCGATGACCGCCAGCCAGAGAACGCCCGCCGACAACTCGTCTCGTTCTTCGGCCTGCTCCTTCTCCAGAACCAGTCTGAGCGCGTGCAACTGCGCCTCGGAAAGGCCCGCGGTCGGCGGCGCATCTGCCTTGAGGGCCCCCGGTCGCAGCTCGTTGAAGAAGTTGATGCCCTGACGAAAGACGCGGGCGTACGGGCTGTCCGGCAGCCGGTGCACCGTCTGGTAGGCGTCCTCGAGCCGCACCGCGCGATCCATCGCCGCCACGAAGCGCAGCCCCGCCTGCTTCAGGCGGCGGAACTGGCCCGCCTTCCAGAGAATGACTATCCAGCTCAGCAGGGACGCCGCGAGCAGCAGCGCCAGGATGACCTTGGTTGGCAATCCGCCACCCAGGATCATGTCGAGCGCCCCCTGCGGGGCCCGTCCGCCCACCTGGGCCACGTCCGTCACGCCGCCCCCCTCTCTCCGGCGATGTGGCCTATCGTCTGTTGGAGACCCCCCAGGAGGTCCACCGCGGGAGCCCAGCCGAGCCCTCGGATCCGCGACGCATCGAGGCTGGAGTGGCGCAACTCGCCGGGGCGCTCCGGCGCGTGCTCGACGGGCACGTCGTTGCCCCCGGCGCTCATCACCGCCGCGGCGAGTTCGTTCACCGACGTCTCCACGCTCGTGCCCACGTTGAACGCGCGGCCGTCCAGATGATCCGTCGAGGGAAGCTCCGCGTCCGAGACGATCATGTTCGCGGCCACGGCGTCGCCCACGTAGAGGTAGTCGCGCGTCTGCCCGCCATCGCCGAAGACGGTCATGGGGTTACCGTCCAGCACCCGGTTCCCGAAGATCGCCACCACGCCCGCTTCCCCGTGCGGATCCTGCCTCGGTCCGTACACGTTGGAGTACCGTAGAGCCGCGTAGTCCATCGCGTGCACGCGGTGGTAGTACCAGAGGTAGAACTCGGCGGCGAGCTTGGTCACGCCGTACGGGGATTCCGGTTGCTTCGCCGCCGTCTCCGCCGTGGGTCGGGTCCGCGCGGCGCCGTATACGACTCCGCCCGAGGAGATCATCAGGAAGCGGCCCACGCCGTGGGCCCGGCAGGCCTCCAACAGATTGAGCACGCCGTCCACGTTGACGGACGCGTCGTGGCGCGGGTCGGCCACGGATCGGCGGACGTCTATCTGCGCCGCGTGGTGGTTGACGATGTCGAACCCGCCGACCTCCACAAACAACTCGGCGACCCCCGGAGCGCGAATGTCGAGTTGTCGAAAGTCCGCCCCGCTCGGGATGTTGGATGGTCTTCCAGACGAAAGATCGTCGACGATCCACACCCGATCACCCCGCGCCAGATAGGCGTCCGCGACGTGCGAGCCGATAAACCCGGCCCCGCCTGTGACCAGCACTTTGTTCCCCATTCCGCTCCGCCTCTACCCCTTCCCTTTCCCCTCCCCGTCCTCGTCCACCGCGAACAGATACCGCGCCGCTTCGATCACCGTGGGGCCACGCCCGTTGCTGGCGGCCTCTTTCAGCCGCACCGTCGGATCGTGGATCAGCTTGGCCAGCAGCTGCCTGGTCAGGCGCTCGACCTCGGCCACGTCCGCCGGCTCCAGATGCGCGAGCTTGCTCAACGCCCGCCGCAGCTCGGCTTCGCGAAGCTCCTCGCCGCGCGTTCGGATGCCACGCAATACCGGCACCACGTCCAGCGCGGCGTACCAGTCCCAGAACCGATCGACCTCCTCGCCGATGATTCGCTCCGCCCCGGGAATCGCCGCGCGCCGACGCTCCAGGTTGTCGCCTACGATCAGCTGCAGGTCGTCGATGTCGTACAGGAAGACATTGTCCATGTCGGCGACGGCGACATCCACATCACGCGGAAGCGCGATGTCGAGAAGGAACAGAGGTCGCCGCGGGCCACCGGGCAATGCCGCCTCGAGCTCCTCAGGCCCCAGGATGCGATGCGGCGCCCCGGTCGCCGTGACGACGATGTCCAGGTGCTCCAGATCGGACCACATCGCCTCGTACGGAATCGCCCGGCCGCCGACTCGGCGCGCCAGTTCCTCCGCGCGGCCGGCGCTCCGGTTGGCCACGGCGATGTCCTGCAGGCCCTCGGCCGCGAAGGAGGCCAGCGCCAGCTTGCTCATCTCGCCCGCACCCACGACCAGCGCCCGCTTCCCCGCAAGGGTGCCGAAGATCTTTCTGGCGAGCTGCACCGCCGCGGAAGCCACCGAAGCCGCGCCGTTGCCCAGAGAGGTCTCCGATCTCACGCGTGCGCCCGCCTTAGCGGCCTGCTCGAACAGGCGGGCCAGCACCGGGCCCACGACGCGTGGAGTCGCCAGGTCGCGGGCCTCGCGCAGCGCGGCCTTGACCTGACCCTGGATCTGAGCCTCGCCGACGATCATGGAATCGAGGCTGGACGCGACGCGGAACAGGTGTTCTGCGGCCGACCGATCGTGGTGTCTGTACACGTAGCAGACGGTCTGCTCGACGGTCATCCCGGACCGCTCGGCGAGAATGCGCTCGGCGCGCGCCTCGGCGCCCTCGGACGCCCCGGCGAAGTAGAACTCGGTGCGGTTGCAGGTCGATAGGACGATCGCCTCGGCCGCCCCGGCCGCCACGATCTCGCGCAGCGCGGACCGGGCGTCCGACTCGCCCAGCGCCATGCGTTCGCGCACCTCCACC
The DNA here is from genome assembly GCA_039715185.1 of Gemmatimonadota bacterium. Classification (NCBI taxonomy): domain Bacteria; kingdom Pseudomonadati; phylum Gemmatimonadota; species Gemmatimonadota bacterium. The sequence goes on along the minus strand of JBDLIA010000001.1, from coordinate 25,220 downwards.
GGCGCGGTGTGATGGCTAACGCCGACGACCAGTGGGCCGTTCACGACCGCGGCCTCCGCGCGAGGGGCGCAACCATTAGAAGAAGCCTCCTTCCCCTATCATGCCCAGCCGCATGACCAGGTAGGCGACGACGACCAATACGAATCCCGCGACGCTCAGGGCCGCGCCCCAACGCTCCCGGTGCGGGCCCCCGCCGCGGAAGCCGAGCGCGATCGCCATCACGAACCACGTACCGATGGCCCAGGCGACCTTGGGCTCGCCCAACTGGAGCGAACCCTCGAAGCGCACAGTCCATGCCCAGGCCAGCGCCAGGCCGATGGTAAGCGCCGTAAGGCCCACGACCAGGGCCCGGCGGCCCACGTCCTCCAGCTTGTCGAGCGACGGCAGGAACCTGAACACCTTGCCGAATCGCTTGTCCTTCAGCTCACGCAATTGGAGCAGGTAGAGCAACCCGGCGCCCGAAGCAAGGGCCAGCCCGGCGTAGCCGGCGAAAGCGAGGAGGACGTGCAGATAGAACCAGGGGCGGCTGCCGAAGTACCCTCCCGCTCCGCTCGGAGAGATCCCGAGCGCCAGAGCGCTGCCCACGAGCACCGCCGCGACCGGCACCACCGCGATGCCCAGAGGTCGGGCCTCGCCCAACGACGCCGCGCCCAGCACGAACAAGGCGACGACGAGACCCAGCGTGGACAGCGAAGGTCCGATGCCGGCGAGTGGCAGTTCGCCGAAAACCGTGACGTACGCCAGGATCCCGCCGATGTGCGCGACCGCGCCCACCGCCAGCGCGGCGGATGCCGTCCACGGCACCTGCCGCCGCCCCCGCGCCAGCGAGCTCACCAGCAGCAGCGCGCTGACCAGGTACGCGACCAGGGCGAGGGTGTGCGCGGCTACGATCACGTGACCCATCGCGACGGCGGGCGCCAAGGGGCGCCCGCCGTCGATCCGTCCTCGAAGGCCGAACCGCGCGCCAGCCCGTGCCGCTGGATCACGGCATGCGGCGAAGAACCTGGGCTACCATGCCGGATTCCAGCACCGGTTCCGCGACTTTCAGAACGCGCACCGTGGCGCTTCCCTCGTGCACCCGAATCACCCTCGACTCGGCCACGAGTTCGGGCGGCAAGGTGCGGGTTTGATCCTCGCGCGCCGGGCGCTCCGGCATGATCAAGCCGATCAGATCGCCGACCCTCACCCCCGCCGGATCGCCGAGGTCCACGAACCCGATGTCGGGAGATCCCGGCAGCGGGTGGTTGCGCACGAAGCCCAGGAGCCGACCCACGCTGCCGTCCTCCACCGTAACCGGGCGGCCCGTCCCGAGATCCGGCGCGGCGGTCATGGAGATCGCGCGATCCCCGGTTCGGACCTCGTCGAACTGCGCGATTATTCGGGTCATCCAGACGTCTCCGTCCACCGACGTCACCGCGGCGACGGCGCGCGGGGAGACGACCACCCCGTGCCCCGCAACCTCCCTGCCATAGCGCACCACCAGGAGCCGTTCTCCGATCTCCGGAGCGTCTCCTTGTCCCGACAGATAGACCGTCTCGTGCGGGTGAGCCGTCTCCGGTAGTTGGCTTCCCGGCGCTTCGCGCCCCAGGGTCTCCAGCACCCGGCCACGCTCGACCGGCAATGCCGCGCCGGAGAGCCACGGAGCGGCCAGGAACTCGCGCGCCGAGACGATCGGTCCCCCTGCCACGTCTTCCAGGAACAGGCCGGCGTCGGCGTCGTCCGGCCTGGGATAGAACACGGTGCGGGAAAAGCCCGCGCGCGGCGACGGGGCGGCTTCGGCGACGAGTCCGCCCTCCCGACAATCCGAGCCCGGAGGCGGAATCGTGAGGTTCCACGTGGGAAGGATCAGGTGCGGATTCGCGACAAGACCCTCGTTTGCCCGATGAATGCACGGCCAAAGAAACGGATCGCCGTAAAAATGCCCGGCCAGATCCCAAAGGGTGTCGCCCTTGCGCACCTCGTGGTTCCGGCTCTCCTGCGCGACCAGCGGAGCGGCCATCAGCAGGAGCGCCACCAGCGCACTCCTCATTCTCATCTGTCCACCTCCCAACCCAGCGTCCACCCGTGAGACGGCCGGTCCGACCGCGAACCGCTCCTCCGGCGCCACGACCAATCGCGGCTCCAACCGGAAGAAAACGCGCCAATATGAGAAGATAGGGGAACACCGCCGACGAGGTCAATTCACGCGTGCGCGCGCGAAATCTCCTCTCCCGAGCGCCGGGCCGGAGTTCACCCTCACTCGCCCCGGGCGAACTGACGCGCCCAGTAACTCACGATCAGGTCGGCTCCGGCACGCTTGATCGACAGCAGGGCCTCCCTCATCGCCGCAGACTCGTCGAGCCAGCCACGCTCCGCGGCGGCCATGATCGCGGCGTATTCCCCCGAAACGTGATAGGCGCAGACCGGGTAGCCCGTCGCTTCCTTGACCCGCCAGACGATGTCCAGGTACGCCAGCGCAGGTTTGACCATCACGGCGTCTGCGCCCTCGACCAGATCCAACTCCACCTCGCGCAGTGCCTCTTCGGCGTTGGCTGCGTCCATCTGATACGAGCGCCGATCGCCGATCGCCGGGGCGCTCTCCGCGGCGTCGCGAAACGGGCCGTAGAACGCCGAAGCGAACTTTGCCGCGTAAGACAGGATGGCGGTGTCGACGAACCCCTGGGCGTCGAGCGTAGCTCGGATCTCTCCCACCCGCCCATCCATCATGTCACTGGGAGCGACGATATCAGCTCCGGCCGCGGCGTGACTCACGGCCTGCCGGGCGAGCAACGGGAGCGTGCGGTCGTTGTCTACGGACTCGCCATCCAGAACCCCGCAGTGCCCGTGCGACGTGTACTCGCACAGGCACACGTCGGTGATGACGACGAGCTCCGGAAGCTCCCCCTTCAGCACGCGCACCGCCCGCTGCACGACGCCGTCTTCGGCCCAGGATGAAGATCCCTGGTCGTCCTTGGTTTCGGGGATCCCGAAGAGCAGCACGGCGGGCACGCCGAGCCGGGCGGCCGATTCAGCGTCGGCCAGGACGCCATCGACGGAGGTCTGATCGACACCGGGCATGGACTGAACCGCCTTGCGTACCCCCTCCCCAGGGACGACGAACAGCGGCAGGACGAGATCGTCCGCGGAGACGACCGTCTCTCGCACCAGGCGCCGCAGGGCCGCCGTTCGGCGAAGCCGTCGCGGCCGCACGATGGGAAAACCGCTCAACGAGCCCTCGAGGGGGTGAATGAGCGTACCATTACGAGCGCGTCCTCTCTGGGTTGCCGGTAGTAGTCCGGGCGCCTGCCCACTTCCCGAAAACCGAATCGACGGTAGAGGCTGATCGCGTCGGCGTTGCCCTCACGGACCTCGAGGAACACACGGCGCACGCCGCGGCCTCGGGCGTCCTCGATCACCGATCGAAGGAGCGCCGTGCCGACCCCGCGTCCGCGGTGCCTCGCCGACACCGCGATGTCGCCGAGCTCCGCCTCTCCATGCGCCCACCAGAATACGGCGTACCCCATCAGGGTGCCCGCGGATTCCGCCACGAAACACTCGGCGTCCGCGCGCGCGATCAGTCCCGAAAAGGTATCCGCCGACCACGGCATGGTGAAGGTGTCCCGCTCGATGTCGACGACGCCCGCTACGTCATGCTCGCTCATCGGGCGAAGCACGAGTCGCTCGGCTCCGTCTCCGGGCAGCGCCCGGCCTTCAGGAAGCGTGCTCGCCATCGACTGCCGGACGCAGATATACCGGCTCCCAGCCGAGCGGATCGGCGACCAGGCCCGCGTCCCCGCGCCAACGGTGCAAATCGAGCAGGCCACGCGCCCGGTGCTCGCCAAGAGCCTGGTCCACCTCGACTCCCGCGTCGCGCAGCGCGGCGGCGTAGGCTGCAGCCACGGGACCCACGACCACGGCGTCGTACGCGCCGGCCAACCCGGCGACTTCTGCGACGCCGATGAGGGCGTCCGCATGCACGATCGACAGGCCGTCGGCCCGGCGCAGGTGGCACGCCATGAACACCTCGCCACGGCGCGCGGGGATGACGGAACACACCGGCCGTCCGCCGATGTCGGCGCCGGCGCTCATGGCCTCCAGGCTACCGTGCGCGTACAGCGGCAACCCCAGCGCCTGGGTCAGGCCCTTCGCAGCCGCGGCGGCGATTCTGATGCCCGTGTAGGATCCGGGCCCGCCTCCCACGACCACCCCCGTCAGAAGGCCAGGCGTCACCCCCGCCGAGGTGAACATCGCGTCGAGCGTGGGCAGCAGAGCCTCCGACCGGGACGTGTCGACCGCGGCCGAGCGCTCGGCCACCAAACGTTCGCCGAGGCCCAACGCAAGGTTGGCGACGGGCGCCGCTGTATCTATCGCGAGTAGCATCGGGATTCGGCCGCTGGGATCGGTCGCCAAGCTTGTGCACCGTAACAGAAGTTTCGATGGCATTCAGCGCGCGCTGCATCCCGCGAGCGCTTCGGTGCACACCCAACTTCCGCTACGGTACACTAGGTCGGACGATCCGTGCGCGGCAACGGCGCTTGTCCCTCCCACCGCCGCGGGTTCACCTTCGGGCGCATGATCGACCGCGGAACGCGCCGGCGTGCCCTCCCGGCAGGAAGCCCGAGGACCGGCCGGCGCTTGGCGCGCCTGGCGGTCGGGCTCCTGGGCCTCGCGCTGAGCCCCTGCCAGCTGGCGCCGCAATCCCCGACGTCGGCTGTGGGGGCCGGAACCGAAATCCTCCTGGCGCGCGATCACTGGGCCGCGCGCGCGGCGCTCGCGCACCAGGTTCGGTCGCCCACGACGGGGGCGATCGACCACGGCTCGGGGTGGGTACGACTGCAGGAAGTCGCGCTGGTGCTGGCCGCAGCCGCCGACAGCGGCGCGTCCGGTGACCGCGAGTCGGCGCGCGCTTCACTCGACCGGCTTATCGCCGAGTTCGCGAGCGGGGACGCCCCCGGAATCTTCGGCCCGATCGGCCCGTTCGGGGACTTCGGCGCCGGCCTGCGCGTGACCAGCGGGGCGCTGGCGACCAGGTCCGGCACGCTCACGCTGTCGGACGGCAAATTCGGCTTTCGCGACGAGATACCGGCGATCCCACGGCCCAACGCCACCTCGCTACGCCCCGTCGGGTTCGCCCTGGCCAAGCTCGGCCCCGTGTCTCTCGCGGTGTCCGGACGAGAGGGCGCCACCGGACGAGGCGCTGACTCGTACTTCGCGGCCGTCGGCGCGGGCCCGCTGACCGTGTGGGGCGGCCAGTTCACGCCGCGCTACGGACCCGGTCGGTCGGGCTCGCTGATCTTCCGGGGCGACGTGCCCGTCCGCGGCGCGGGCTTTTCCCTGCGACGGCCCATGCGCCTCCCGTGGGTCCTGCGGCACCTGGGAGACCTCCGCTTGGAGACGTTTCTGGCGCCGCTGGAGCGGAGCCGAGAGCGGGTGGACCCATGGCTGTGGGGCGGGCGGCTCTCCCTGACGCCGCATCCGAGGCTGTCGATCGCCGCGTCTCGTGCCGCGATGTTCGGCGGGCGGGGCAACGGCGGCTTCGACCTCGGGGACTTCGCGCGCGTGCTGGCCGGCCTGCGCGACACGCCGCCGCCGTTCGAGAACCAACTCGCGGCCGTCGACATTTCGTTCTTGCCGCCGTTGGGCCGATGGCCCGTGGCCGTCTACGTGGAGTGGGGTGCGGAGGACTCGGCGGGCAGTTGGGCCCAGGTGCCGGGTCTGATCACCGGTGCGCGGGTCGCCGGCCTTCCCTTTCTCGCCGCCTTGTCCGTCACCGTCGAGCACGTGTATCTGGCGGGCTCGTGTTGCGGCAATCCGCCGTGGTACTGGCACGGGTTCTTCCCCGGGGGCTGGACGGTGGACGGAGAGGCTCTGGGCCACGCGCTGGGCGGACAGGGCCACGAGACCCGGCTGGGCCTGGACGTGGACGCGGGCGCCAGGCTCGCCGCGGCGGCGGACGTCTTCTTCCGCCGGCGCCGCGCGGAAAACCTCTACGCACCGGCGCGCTCAGGAGGGAGTTACGGCGGTCGACTCCGACTGACGGCGGATTTATCGTCGCGAACCGCGTTGAAGATCGACGCCCTGGGAGAATTCGGGGACTCCGACTGGAGGCTGGTTCGAATCCTCGCCGGCGGTACGGTCAGGCTCCGCCGCTAGCCCCGCTTCCGGCCGCGTGCCGCTCCGCCACGGGCAGGCTCGGGATCGGGGGAGCGTCGCCGAGCCGCCTTACCTCGAGCCTGCGGCGCGCAGCGAGCCCCTGAACGGGGCTCAACCGGACGTCCCAGCGGTCCTCCGGAAGCAGCCGGCGGGCCCGCTCGGCCCACTCGACGAGGGCCACGATACCCGCCGCGCCGACGTCCTCCCAGCCGACATCCCAGATCTCGCTGGGGGAGAGGCGATACAGGTCGATGTGCAGCAGGTATCCGCCGCCCGGAAGGCGGTAGGAGAAGCGCAGATTGAAGGTGGGGGAAGGCATGGCCCCACGCACCCCGGCGCCTCGCGCGACAGCCCTGGCCACGACCGACTTGCCGGCACCGAGCGGGCCGTGCAGGCAGACGGTCAGGGGTCGGTGCGCCAGCCGCCCCACCTCGGCCGCCCAGGCCTCCAGGGTCGCCTGGTCGACGACCGCGTCCAGGACATCGGCCTTGCCCTCGCTCACGAAGCGAGCTTGGCCTGGACCTCCACCAGCTGGTCTCGGAGCTTGGCGGCGCGCTCGAAGTTGAGCGCCTCGGAGGCTTCGCGCATCTCGGCCTCGAGGATCTTGGCCCACTCCTCCAGGTTGGCCTCGTCGGCGTACGTCGTCGCCGCCTCGGCCACCTGCTGACCCGAGCCCCCGAGCCCCCTGGCGTCGGCCACGCGCGTGGCCAGCAAGGTCTCCTCAACGCTCTTGCGGATCGTCTGCGGGACGATCCCGTGCTCGGCGTTGTAGACCGCCTGCACCTCCCGGCGTCGATCCGTCTCCTCGATGCATTGCCGCATCGAGCGGGTGACCCGGTCCGCGTACATGATCGCCGTCCCGCCCTCGTTGCGGGCGGCGCGACCGACGGTCTGGATCAGCGAGCGGGCGTCGCGCAGGAAGCCTTCCTTGTCCGCGTCCAGGATCGCCACCAGCGACACCTCGGGCAGGTCCAGGCCCTCCCGCAACAGGTTTATTCCGACCAGGACATCGAAGCGCCCGAGCCTGAGGTCGCGGATGATCTCGATGCGCTCGATCGCGTCCACCTCCGAGTGCATGTAGCGCACGCGCACACCCACCTGCTGGAGGTAGTCGGTCAGATCCTCGGCCATGCGCTTGGTCAGTGTGGTCACGAGCACGCGCTCGCCGCGATCCTCGCGCGTCCTGATCTCGCCGAGCAGGTCGTCGATCTGGCCGCGCACCGGGCGTACGTCGATCTCCGGATCCAGCAGCCCGGTCGGCCGTATGAGCTGCTCGACCACCACACCCTCGGACGCCGCCAGCTCGTAGTCCCCCGGCGTTGCGGACACGAACACGGCGCGCGGGACCAGCTCCTCCCACTCCTGGAAGTGCAGCGGCCGGTTGTCCAGCGCGCTGGGCAGCCGGAACCCGAAATCCACCAACGTCTGCTTGCGCGATCGATCCCCGTTGAACATGCCCCGGATCTGCGGGATCGACTGGTGCGACTCGTCGACGATGACCAGCATGTCGTCCGGGAAGTAGTCGAACAGGCAGGCCGGCCGCTCGCCTTCCTCCCTGCCCGTGAGGTGCCGCGAGTAGTTCTCCACCCCCGCGCACGTGCCGATCTCGAGCAGCATCTCCACGTCGAAGTTGGTGCGCTGCTCCAGCCGCTGTGCCTCCAGCAGGCGGTCGCTCCCGCGCAGCTCGAGCAGGCGCTCTTCCAGTTCCGCGCGGATGCGCTCCACCGCAACCTCCACACGGGACCTGTCGGTCACGAAGTGTGTGGCCGGGTAGATGGCCGCGCGCGGCAGCCTCGTGATCACGTCACCGGTGAGCGGGTCGAAGCGCGAAATGCGCTCGATCTCCTCGCCCCAGAGCTCCACCCGAACGGCCTGCTCCTCGTACGCCGGGAAGATCTCCACCACGTCCCCGCGCACGCGGAAGGTGCCACGCTGGAAGTCTATGTCGTTGCGCGCGTACTGGATCCTGACGAGGCCCTCGAGGATCCCCCTTCGCCCGATCTCCTGGCCGACGTCCAGCGTCAACATCAGCGACCTGTAGGTCGCCGGGTCGCCGAGACCGTAGATGCACGAGATGCTCGCCACCACCACCACGTCCTCCCGCTCCATGAGCGAAGACGTGGTGCGCAGCCTCAGCTTCTCGATGTCCGGATTGATGGACGAGTCCTTCTCGATGTAGGTGTCCGTCGTCGGTACGTACGCTTCGGGCTGGTAGTAGTCGTAGTAGGAGATGAAGTACTCGACCGCGTTGCGCGGAAAGAACTGGCGCAGCTCCCCGTACAACTGGGCGGCGAGCGTCTTGTTGTGGCTCATGACCAGCGTGGGCCTGCCGAACTCCGCGATCGCCGAGGCCATCGTCACGGTCTTGCCCGAGCCGGTGACACCGAGCAGCGTTTGGCGCCCGTCGCCGGTCCTCAAGCCGCGGACCAGCTGCTCGATCGCCTGAGGCTGATCCCCGCTCAGGGAAAACGGGAGTTGTAGATCGAAGGTCGCCATCGCGGACTCGGATACCCCTACCCCTCGCCTGGGTTGCGGCCCACCGGCGCTAGTCGAACAACCCGCGCAGTCGCCTCAGCAGACCTCCGCGCAAGCGGACAGGCGGTACCCGCAGGGGCGCCTCTCCGGCCAGCAGAAGCCGCGGGTTCTCGTTCACCAGGAGGTGGGCTACCTCCGCGCCCGCCGCCCGCTCCAGGAGCTCGCGCACTTCGGGCGCGCCCGTCTCGCCGCGGGCGTGGTAGTCGGTCGCCACCAGGTCGACCAGGCCCCGCTCGAAAAGCGTTAGGGCGGCCGCCCGAGCCGCGCTGCCGTAGTGACCGAGGAGCGCGCGACCGTTGACCGCCAGCGCCGCGCCCGTGGCCCGCCAGCGCTCGGCGCCTCCCGCCAGCGACACGTCGTAGCGCTCCGGGTGGGCGATCACCGGACGCAGCCCGCGCGCGCCTAGCCCGTCGAGCGCCGCCGGCATGCTCGGGGGCACGCCGAGCCTGGGAAACTCGATCAGCAACGCGGCGCCGCCGTCCAGCCGGAGGCGCCCGTCCGATGCATCCGGCTCGGGCGTATCCAGCATCAGCTCGACGCCGCGGTACAGCTCCAGACCGGGCGCGGCCTCGCTGGCGATTTCCCCGAGTCGCTGCCAGGCCCGGTCGAAGGTCGCGAGCCGAGCTTCCCAGGCGGCTGGTTGAGCCGCCAGGGACGCGTCGAGATGAGGGGTCGCGGTCACCGCGATGAAACCGTCGGCGCGCAGCCGCGCCAGGGCGGCGGCGGCCTGGTCGTCGTCGACCGCCCCGTCATCCACCGCGGGCATGAGGTGCGCGTGGATGTCGATCACCCGTGCCGGCCGCCGTTGTTGTCGAGGAGATTCATGGGCGTCGAAGCTGCCGTCGACGCCTCGAGGACGCCAGGGCGGCTTGCGCCGCGGGGGTGGATCGCGCTATTCCCGGCGCCATGGGTGCGCGGATTCTCCTCACCGGGGCGGCCGGGTTCGTCGGTAGTCATCTTGCCGAAGAGCTTCTGGAGCGCGGCGACAGCGTGGTAGGCGTCGACAACTTCGACCCCTTCTACTCGCCGGCCGAAAAGCGCGCCAATCTGGAACGAGCCCGCGGCCACTCCTCGTTCTCGCTGCTGGAGGTGGACTGCGCCGATTCGGAGGCGCTCGACCGGGCGCTGGGGCCCGAATCGTTCGATGCCGTCGTCCACCTGGCCGCGAAGGCCGGCGTACGGCCGTCCATCGCCCACCCCTTTGAGTACGCCCGAGCCAATCTGCTCGGTACCCAGGCGATTCTGGAGGCGGCCCGCGAGCGCGGAGTGGGGCGCATCGTGTTCGGCTCGTCGTCCTCCGTTTACGGCGACAACGGCAAGGTTCCTTTCTCCGAGGACGACCCCGTAGAACGCCCGATCTCCCCGTACGCGGCCACCAAGCGCGGCGGCGAACTCCTGTGTCACGCGCACCAGCACCTCCACGGCGGGTCCGTCCTCGCGCTGCGCTATTTTACCGTGTACGGCCCCCGGCAACGCCCGGATCTGGCCATTCGCAAGTTCGCCGAGCTCATGCTCCGCGGTGAGCCGATCCCGGTGTTCGGCGACGGCTCCAGCGCGCGCGACTACACCTGGGTCGGGGACATCGTCGCCGGTACGGTGGCCGCCCTGGACTACACGGAGGCGGCGCAAGCCGGGTTCGACATCTTAAACCTGGGCGGCAACCGCACCACGTCCCTGTCGCGACTCATAGAGCTCATCGGGGAAGCCGTGGGTGCGGCCCCCTCCATCTCGCGCTTGGACGCCCAGCCGGGCGACGTCCGGCGCACGCACGCCGACATCGACAAGGCCGCCCGGCTGCTGGGCTACGCTCCGCGCGTGGGCGTGGAAGAGGGCGTGCCACGGATGGTGGAGTGGCTGCGCGAGCGCCGGCCGGCGCAGCCGTGATCGCAGCTTCGATAGCCGGGCGCTCGTGCGCGTCCTGATCACGGGAGTCGCGGGCTTCCTCGGATCCCACCTGTGCGACCGCTTCCTGGCCGGCGGCCATGAAGTGATCGGTGTGGACAACCTCATCACGGGCACCGAGCGCAACCTGGCCCACCTCTCCAACGAGCCGCGCTTCCGCCTCGTCCATCACGACGTGACGACCTACATGGACGTACGGTCGACGATCCAGGGAGTACTCCACTTCGCGAGCCCGGCCAGTCCCGTGGATTACCTCGAGCTCCCCATCCAAACGCTGAAGGTGGGGAGCCTGGGTACGCACAACACGCTCGGTCTGGCAAAAAAGGCGGGCGCCCGCTACCTGCTGGCCTCCACCTCGGAGGTCTACGGCGACCCCGAGGTGCATCCTCAGCCCGAGTCGTACTGGGGCAACGTCAACCCGGTCGGACCGCGCGGCGTGTACGACGAGGCAAAGCGCTTCGCCGAAGCCATGACGATGGCGTACCACCGGGCGCACGGCGTGGACACCAGGATCGCTCGCATCTTCAACACCTACGGCCCACGCATGAGACCCGGCGACGGCCGCGTCGTGTCCAACTTCATCGTGCAGGCTCTGCGCGGCGAACCCTTGAGCGTGTACGGAGACGGCTCGCAGACGCGCTCGTTCTGCTATGTGGAGGACGAGGTGGAGGGTCTCTACCGCCTCTTCATGTCCGAGCACCACGAGCCGGTCAACATCGGCAACCCGGCGGAGTGCTCGGTGCTGGAACTGGCCCACATGGTGACGGCGCTCGTGGGCGGCGGGACCATCAGCAGGCTCCCGTTGCCGGAAGACGATCCCAGGGTCCGGCAGCCGGACATCTCACGTGCCCGAGAGCTGCTTGGCTGGGAACCGCGCGTATCCCTGCGCGAGGGTCTCGAGCGCACGATTCCCTACCTCAGGGACCTCGTGCGCGAAGAGGACGCAAAGGCGCGCACGCTGTAGGCGGCGCGGCTGCCTCCTGTGCTACCCCGCTGGCGCCGTCGCGCGAGTCGGCGCCGAACCCCGACCCACGCCGCGATATTCGAACCCGTGAGCCCGGATCCGATCCGGCTCGTAGAGGTTGCGACCGTCCAGCACGAGAGGGCGGCGCATGGCGGTCCGCATGCGCTCGAAGTCGGGACGGCGGTAGGGCTGCCACTCGGTCACCACCGCAAGAAGATCCGCCCCGTCCAGCGCGTCGTAGTTGTGTTCCCAGTACGTCACCCTGTCGCCGAGGAGTCGGCGGACCTCCTCCAAGGCCTGGAAGTCGTGCACGCGGACCTCTCCGCCGCGGGCCAAAAGCCCTTCGATGAGGACCAGCGAAGGCGCCTCACGCACGTCGTCGGTGCCCGGCTTGAAGCTGAGCCCCCACACCGCCGCCGAGCAGCCCGCCAGACCCTCCGGGAACAGTTCGTCGACGATGTCCAGCAGCAGCCGCTTTTGCCCCTCGTTCACCTGCTCGACCGAGTCCAGGATGGCCGAGTCGACGCCGTTCTTGCGAAGAGACGCGGCCAGCGCCTTCACGTCCTTCGGGAAACAGCTACCCCCATAGCCGACGCCGGGAAACAGGAAGCGCGGCCCTATCCTGTCGTCCGACCCCATGCCCTTGCGCACGTGCGATACGTCGGCGCCGACCGCGTCGCAGAGCCGAGCGACGGTGTTCATGAACGAGATACGCGTCGCCAGCATGGCGTTGGCGGCGTACTTGGTGATCTCCGCGGACCGAACGTCCATGTGCAGGATGGGGTTGCCGCTGCGCACGAACGGCTCGTGCAGGTCCTCCAGAACATCCCTCGCCTTCTCCGAATCGGTCCCGATGATCACGCGGCTCGGCTTCATGAAATCCGAGACGGCGCTGCCCTCCTTCAGGAATTCAGGGTTGAAGGCCACGTGCACCGGGTGTGGCGACAGCGCCGCAATCGTATCGCGCACGCGATCCGAGGTCCCTACGGGAATCGTGCTCTTGGTGACCACGACCTTCTCCCGGTCCATGTGCGCGCCTATCGTGCGCGCGACGTCCAGGACGTGGGTCACATCGGCGCTGCCGTCCTCGTCAGGAGGGGTGCCGACGGCGATCACGACGACGTCGGCCTGCCGGACAGCGGCTGCTACGTCGGTCGTGAAACGGAGCCGCCCCTGGTCCAGATTGCGCTGCAGCAAAGGCTCGAGGCCCGGCTCGTAGATGGGAGACTGCCCTCGCCGAAGCAGACCGATCTTGTTTTCGTCGAGGTCGGCGCCCGTGACTTCGTTGCCCGACTCGGCGAAACAGGTCGCTACGACCAATCCCACGTATCCGGTGCCGATGACCGTAATGTCCATGCGCGTATCGCTACCTGTGGTGTTGCGCGCCGCTCGTTGGCACGGCCGCGTCCAACAGCGCCGTCACCACCGCATCCACGTCGGTGACGGGCATCTCCGGATAGATGGGCAAGCTCAGTACCAACTCGGCGGCCCGCTCGCTCACGGGAAAGACCCCCGGCCCGTAGCCGAGCGAGGCGAAGCACGCCTGCAGGTGCAGCGGTACCGGGTAGTACACCTGACTGGCTACTCCGCGCGCCTCGAGCCCGGCCCGCACCGAGTCGCGCTCCTCGACCTTCACCGTGAACACGTTGTGCACGTCGCGTCCGCCCATGGACGGCGGGGGCGGCGGCAACGTCACGGGGGCCTCCGCGAGCGCCTCCATGTAGCGGTCGGCCACGGCGGCACGCTGCTCTATCCAACGGTCCACTCGGGGCAGCTTGGTGCGCAGGACCGCCGCCTGGAGCGCGTCCAATCTGGAGTTGGTGCCCACCATTTCGTGGTGGTACATCTGCCGTCCGCCGTGGACCCTCAGCTTGGCCACACGCTCAGCGAGAAGGTCATCGGAGGTAACGACCATGCCGGCGTCCCCGTAGCACCCCAGGATCTTGGTCGGAAAGAACGACAGGCAGCCGATATCGCCCACCGTCCCCGCGCTCTCGTACCGGGTCCCGACTGCGCCGCGGGCCCCGAACGCCTGCGCGGCGTCCTCGATCACGGCGATCCCCCGCTCCCGGCACAGCGCCAGGATGGGGTCCATGTCCGCCATTCGTCCGTAGAGGTGGACGACGATGACGGCTCGCGTGCGCTCCGTGAGCACCGCCTCCATGGAAGCCGCGGTGAGGTTGAGGCTGTCTTCGTCCACGTCCGCGAAGACCGGCTTCAGGCCTGCGTTCCACACGGCGCCCGCGGTCGCGAAGAAGGTGAACGCCGGCACCACCACTTCGGCCCCCGGCTCCAGCCCCAGGGCGCGCAGGGAGAGCAGCAGGGCGTCGGTTCCGCTCGCGCAGCCCACCGCACGAGGGACTCCCAGATAGGCGGCCACCTCCTCCTCCAGCCCCTCAACCTCCGGGCCGAGGATGAAGCGTTGGTCGTGCACCACGCGCGCCACCGCGGCGTCCAACTCTTCGCGCAGGCCGCCGTATTGAGCCCGCAGGTCCAGGAAGGGAACGCTCAATCGGACTCCAGGTCGGCCTCGTTGAAGTGCTCGCGTCGCTCGGCCGACAGCACTCCCTCCACGGCGCGGATGCGCCGCATCACCTTCTTGAGGTGATCCAGGTTCTGCACCTCGACGACGAAGGACCCGGTCATACCGCCCTCGACCGCCTTGATTTCGGCGGACTGGATGTTCGTTCCGGTCTCGGTGATCGCCTTGGAGATGTCCGAGAGCAACCCGCGCCGGTCGTCCCCGTCCACCTCCAGGCGTACGAAGAAACGATCCCCGCTCTCCGCCTTCCACTCGATCTCGACGCGCCGGTCCGGGTTGCGCGACAGGTGCAGAACGTTCGGACAGTCCGTCCTGTGGATGGAAATGCCCCGGCCCCGCGTGATGAATCCGATCACCTCGTCCCCGGGCACCGGCTGACAGCATTGCGAGTAGCGCACCATCAGGTTTTCGAGACCCTGAATACGCACGCCCTTGCCGGATTTGCGGACGCGCTCGACGAGCCGCTCGAACGCCGAGGGCGGGCGGCGCGGCGGCGCCTCCACGTCGAAGAGCTCGCGCATGATCGCGGCGATACCCAACTCTCCCCGGCCCAGCGCCGCGAGCACGTGGTCCACCGTGGGTAGCGACAGGGCCTTCGCCGCCTCCGCGAACTCGGCGTCCGACGGCTTCGAACGGCGCGCCCTCTTGAGCTCGCGCTCGAAGATCTCCTTGCCGAGGGCCACGGAGGAGTCCAGTTCCTCCTGCTTGATCCACTGCCGGATCTTCTGGCGCGCCCGGGCCGTCTTGACGAACCCGAGCCAGTCGCGCGAAGGTTTCTGCTTCGCGTCCGTCAGGACCTCGACCGTATCTCCGTTGCGCAACCGTCGGGACAGCGGCGCGATGCGCCCGTTCACGCGTGAGCCCGAACAGTGCAGCCCCACCTCGGTGTGGACCGCGAAGGCGAAGTCGATGGGCGTCGCGCCCTTGGGAAGCTGCTTCACGTCGCCGCGCGGCGTGAACACGAAGATCTCATCCTGGAACAGGTCGATGCGGAGGAACTCCATGAACTCCTCCGGCTCGCGGGTGTCCTGCTGCCACTCCAGAACCTGCCTGAACCAGCTCAGCGTGTCGTCGACCTCGTTTCCGGTGCCGCTCCCCTCCTTGTAGCGCCAGTGCGCGGCGATCCCGTACTCCGCCGTGCGGTGCATCTCGGCGGTGCGGATCTGGATCTCATAGAGCCGCCCGCCCGACCCGAACACGGTCGTGTGAAGTGACCGATACATGTTCGACTTGGGCGTTGCGATGTAGTCGTGGAAGCGCTCCTGGAGAGGCGTCCAGCGGTTGTGGATGATGCCCAGCGCGTGATAGCAGTTGGCGACGTTGTCGGTCACGACCCGGATCGCCATGAGGTCGTAGATTTCCTCGTAGGAGGCCTGCCGCTGCTGCATCTTGCGGTGGATGGACCACAGGTGTTTCGGCCGCCCGTACACCTCACACGGGATTCCCGCCTCCTCGAGCTCCTCGACCAGGGGGACCCGGAACTGCTCGATGAGCTTCTCCCGCTCGGCGCGCTTCTCGCGCACGTTGCCGACGAGGTCCACGTAGGCCTCCGGCTCCAGGTGCTTGAAGCAGAGGTCCTCCAACTCCCACTTGATTTGCGCCATTCCCAGGCGGTGCGCGAGCGGGGCGTAGATCTCCCGGGTTTCGAGCGCGATGCGGCGCCGCTTTTCCTCCTTCAGGTGGTCGAGCGTACGCATGTTGTGGACGCGATCGGCCAGCTTTACGAGGATGACCCTCGCGTCCTGCGCCATCGACAGGAGCAGCTTGCGGTAGTTCTCCACCTGCTGCTCGGTACTGGTACGAAAGCGCACCTTGCCGATCTTGGTGACGCCGTCGACGATGAGCGCGACGTCGTCCCCGAACTCGGCGCGGATATCGTCGATACCTACGCCCGTGTCCTCCACCACGTCGTGTATCAGCGCGGCCGCGACGGTGGACGTGTCCAGGTGCAGATCGGCGAGTATCCGGGCCACCTCCACGAGGTGTACCGAGTACTCCTCGCCGGAGGCCCGCTTCTGCTCGCCGTGAGCACCCTCGGCGAACCGGTACGCGCGCGCGACGAGGTCCACATCGAGCCGGTCTGCGACGGGCTCGACGGCTTTTCGAAGGCGCGGGGGGAGTGACTCCAGCCCGCCGCCCGGGACGGTGGCAGGCGCGGTGCTCATGTCCAGAAGCTACCCACGACGGCCCCAAAACTCTAGCGTCGGGGGCTGGCACCCGGACTCACGCTAGCGTCCGGCGGAGTCGCTCAACGCTACCAGTTCACGGTATACCACCTTCGGCGCCCGGGCTCGAGAGAGACCGGCGGCGACGAGCTCCGGCAGGCCGCCGTGTGTTCGCCCGGTCAGCCCGCGATCGACCAGGCCGCCCTCTCGAAGGGACAACGCGCCGAGACCCAGGCGCTCCGACAGATGGGCGACCACGCCGGCCGGATCGACCAGCAGGTCGCGGTTGTCGATCAGGTACGAGCGCGCGGGGTGCGCCCGGCGGAAATCGCGAATGAGCCTGTTGTAGACGACGTACGTGCGCATGGCCTGGCCCGGATAGTACGGCTTGTAGTACAGCTGGATGCCGGCGCGACGGAGCAGCGAACCGATCACCTCCCGCGGGTGCCGGAAGATGAACGCGAAGCGCGCCTCGGGGAATCTCGCCCACGCGTCCAGCGCCAGCACCGCGTGCGGCACCTTGAACCCCCAGGGTCCGGATGCCCGAGCGCGACGGGCTTCCACGTAGCGGACCGCGCCCTGGAATTCCTCGGGGTCGACCCTGATTCGGGGGTCGGTCAGAACCCGCCAGCCCAGGCCCCTACGCGCCAGCACCTCCTTGTGCCAACGCGCGATGGGATCGTCCTCGTAATGGCCGTACGGGTTGAACTCGTTGGCGCCGATCAGTTGGTCACCCACGGCCAGCCCCGCGTGATTCAGCACCCGGGCGAGCAGCGACGTGTTGGAGCGGTGCATCCCGGTGATGATCGCGAACGGCGCGGCGGCGCCGGCCGCCGCCGATTCATCCGTCGGCAGAGACCCACTCACGCGGACCGCCGCCCAACGGTGAGGTAGGGGGCTATGCCGGTGCGCCGGATCGTGCCGGCCGCCAGGATGCCGTTCCAGAGGACCGCGGCCAGCAGCGCGACCCAGGCTGCGCCTTCTATGCCTCCCGCGGCGATCGCCAGCGGCATGGCGCCGGCCGTGACCGCCGCGACGGCGCTCAGAACCCCGAGATAGAACCTCTGGTGGCCGGTCATGGTGAGCAGGGGACCGACGGGTCCGGCCGCGACGTTTACGAGCTCGGCTCCCACGAGGATGAGCAGAACGCGGCTCCCCACCACGAAGCCTTCTCCGAACAGGCTCAGCAAGGGTCCGCGAAACGCGACGATCGCCAGCGCGATGGGCACCGTGATGGCGAACGCCCGTCGCACCGTCCGGCTCACCTCTGCCTGCAAGGCCGCGCGGTCTCCGCGGCCGTAGCGCTCGGCAACCGTCGGAGCCAGGATCGCGTTGACGGCGCTGAGCGAGAACTTCAGCACCGTGGCCAGTTTGAAGGCGGCGACGTAATGCGCCACCGAGGCGGGACTCCCCTGGATGCCGAGAAAGAGCGGCGCGGCGCGCGGCATGAAACCCGACACGAAGGTCGATCCCATGAGCGGCAACGACACCGCCAACCACACGCGCATGTCCTGTCTGGTCCAGGCGGGCACCGCATCCGGGATGTCCCGCCGGAGGAGCCGGCCCAGGCCGACGATACCGGCCGCGGCGACCCCCAGGTGAATGAGGATCACCGTCGGCGCGTCCAGCGACCTGCCGCCGAGGATCCAGGCGCCAGCGGCGAGCAGGATGCCTACGGGCAGTATGACCTGCTCGAACGCCTGAGAGGCGGCGATCCTCTTCAGCCCTCGGAGAGCCTCCTGCCGATAGCGAATGAGCGCGAGAATCGGGATGAGGGGCGACGCGACCAGGGTGGACCGTCGGATGACGTTTCCCTCGGCTCCCAGGAACGGCACCGCCAGCAGGGTCAGGAGCAGGCCAGCGGCGCCCGCCCCGATCACCGCGCGCGTGGAAAAGGCGTGGAACCCGGCCAGGCGCGCCGAGTCCGATGCCGCCCCGTATTCCGGCCAGAAGCGCACAGCGGCCATCGGCAGCCCCAGGGTGGCCAGGATTCCCACTATGGGCAGAACCGAAGTGACGAACGCGTACCCTCCGTACTCGGACTCTCCGAGCCAGCGCGCCAACGCCACGTGCAGCCCCAGGCCGGCCCCGACCCCCAGCACCCGAATTACGTAGCTGACCGCCGCCCCCCTGAAGATGAGTCGGTCCCCCGCGCTCACCGGTCCGCTCCACGGCGCGACGCCTTCAAGAGGGTATCAATCTCATCGACGACGCGGCTGGTCGCCCGCCCGTCGCCCATGAGACCGGGGTCGGCCGCTGCCGGTGAGTCCAGGGCCCGCTCGACCGCCAGCTCCAGACTTTCCGGGTCGGGCGCGGCGATGGCGATCCCCTCTTCGGCGTAGGGCACATCAGCGGAGTAGGTGGAGCCCAGGATCTGGACCACCCGACGCCCGGCGAGTGCCGCCTCCAGGCCGACCGTGGAACCCATCGTCACGACCACGTCCACCGCGTGAAGAAGCTCGGCCAGGGGCTCCTCGCGCGCGCTCTGTTCGAGGGCGCCGAGGTCCGGCCGATCGTCCCTCGCCTCGCTCGGGTGACGCCGCACCACCAACGTCCAGTCCGGACGCGCCCGGGCTAGCGCTCGCACGCGCGCGTCGATCCGGCGCGCATAGGCGGCCTGCTCTGCTGCGCGGGGCAGCGGCTGGGTCGCCCACAGGATCACCGGCGAGTCGCCCCAGCCTTTGCGCGACCGGAGCGCGGACCCGGCAGCTCGCGTCTCGGCGCCGAGCAGAGCGTCGAACGCGGGGTTGCCGGTAACGACTACCTCCTCGGGCGGCCTCCCCGCGCCAACCATCGCCTCACGCACTGCCTCCGAGAGAACGCACAGGCGCCGGCCGTAGCCCGGTCGGGCCAGCCGCCGCGCCTCGCGCGTGCCGAAGAGGTCGACGACGCAGATCGACGGGATCCCCAACTCGCCGGCCACCTCCAACGCGGCGCGCTCCGCGCGCGGCGAGTTGGTGGCCACCACCAGGTCCGGCCGGCGGCGGGCGAACTCTCGGCGGAAGACGCCCAGTTGAAGGAACGCTTGCCTACCGAGTTCGTCGTAACGGCGGGCTGCGGCGGCGTGCCCCAGTCGCGCCTCCATGTCGAGGTAGGACAGCCCTAGATAGGCGACCGACTCTGCCTCGCTCACGACGCTCGAAGGCAGGGATGCAGCAAGCCTCCGGCCCGTCTCCGCCACGCGGGCGTCACGGGCCTCTGGCAAGTGGCGAAACCCCTCGGTGGGGAGGCCCGCTCCCTCGACCACGGCGCCGGCGGTCGTGAGAGCCATGAACCGAACCGCCTGACGGCTGCGGCTGTAGAGCGACCGTGCGACGGGCAATAGCGTCCTGACGTGCCCGCCGCCGTACGCGACGAAGAGGACCGTAGACCGTTCAGGCACGCTCAGTACGATCGCTTGGTGACCATCGCGCCCAACGTCCGGGCCACGATCCGCGCGTTGAGCCAGATTGATCTTCGCGCGGCGTAATCGAGGTCCCAGCCCAGCCGCTCCTGCGGCGTCCCGCCGTGCCTGTTCTCGACCTGGGCCAAACCCGTCAACCCGGGCCGCACCGAGCAGCGCGCGGACCGGTCCTCCGGCGAGAGCGCGGCGATCTGGTGAGGCAAGTCGGGGCGTGGCCCAACCAGGCTCATGTGTCCCGCCAGCACGTTGAGAAGCTGAGGCAACTCGTCCACGCTGGTCCCCCTCAGGATCGCACCCGCCCTCGTTATCCTGGGGTCCCTGGGACTCGTCGAGAGCGGGCCGATGCGCGCGGCGCCTTGGGTCATGGAGCGGAACTTCAGTAACTCGAATGACGCGCCGTGGAGTCCCACGCGGCGCTGTCTGAACAGCGCTGGGCCGACAGAGTCCATGCGGATCCACGCCGCGATCGCGAGCAGCGCGGGCGCCAGAACGACCAGTGCCGCGGCGGCGACCGCTACGTCCAACGCACGAACGGCCAAATCCCCAAACCACCCGCCGGCGCCCGGCGGAGCACCCGAGAAACGTGAGTCGGGACCCTCACTCATCGGTGTACGCGGCCACGATGCCGTCCACCACCGCGCCGACCGAGAAGCGCTCCCGCACCTCCGCGCGGCCCGCTGATCCTCTCTCCGCGCGCTCCCGTGGATCCAGCGCAAGCCTCTGGAGCGCGTCGGCAAGCGCGTCCACGTCGCCCGGTTCGACGAGTGTTCCGGCGCGCCCGTTCGCGGTCAGCTCGGCCAGGCCGCCGAGTCGGCTACCCACCCAGGGCGTGGCCATGGCCATCGCCTCGAGGATGGAGTTGGGAAACATCTCGCCCCACACCGACGGCTGAGCGTAGACGTCGAACACCGCGTGGAAGCGCTCGGCGTCGAATCTGCGCCCCACGAAGACGACCCTGTCCGCCACGCCCTCGGCCCGCGCCAGCTCCTCCAACCGAGGCCGCTCCACGCCGTCCCCGACGAGAAGAATCCGCAGGTCAGGGACGCGCTCGCGGAGCCGTCCCAAGGCGCGAATCAACACGTGTTGTCCCTTCGCGCGCGTCTTCATGGAGCCCACGTGCCCGGCGACGACCCCGTCGCCGAGGCCGTATTTACGGCGGACGTCGGCCCCGCTCACGCTATCCGGATCGAAACGCCGCGTATCCACCCCGTTGTAGGACACCCTGATGCGCGCCGAATCGGCTCCCACTTCGAGCAGCTTGTCGCGCGTGTACTGGGAAACCGCCAGCAATTCGGCCGGATACCGGCGGTATATCCAGTTCCGCCACCGGTGCGAAGCCCGCAGCTCGATGCCACGGACGGAGTGCACCAGCCGCACGCCGCTCCCGCCCAATCGCGAGCCCGCCCACGCGGTGAGGGCGGCCGCCGCGTTGTGGGCATGAACGACTGCGATGCCGCGCTCGCGGATTAGCCGGCGCAGCGCCCAAGCCGCTCGAGCGACGGTCGCGGGGTCGCGCTTCTCGCGGCGCATGGCGGGGATCAACGCCACGTCGAACCCGGCGTCGCGGATGGTCCCGAGATAGTCGCCGCCACCGGCGGCGAAGATCACTTCGTACCCCCGATCCCGCAGCTCACGCGAGATGGTCAGCGCCTGCGTGCCGGGGCCGTTGTCCTCGAACCCGGACCGCGCCTGCAGGATCTTCATCCCACCCTCTCCGGTCCCGCCCGGCCATGCCCGTCGGCGGCGCGCCGATCACCCTCGCCGGAGCGATACGAGCACGCCACGCCGAGCAGCACCGCCGTGACGAGCGCCCTGCTAGCGCCGTAGAAGACGACCGCGACCATGGACATGGCGCTGAGCGTGAGAGCGAGCAGGAGCGCCAGCAGGGCCGCTTCCTCGAGGCCCGCCCGGTGAGCACGCAGGCCGCGCAGGAACAGCCCCCCGTAAAGCACGAGCAGGAGCCCGAGTCCGGCCACCCCGAGCTCCGCGGCGAAGCGCGCGTACGTGTTGTGCGGATGGGGATATACCAGCTCGGTGTACACGGACGACCGGAGCAGAGACTCGAGCGCGTTCCAGCCGTGTCCGACCAGAGGCCGCTCGAGGAAAAGAGCATAGCTCTGCTGTAGCAGGGCGACCCGCTCCAGCGTTGAGAAGTCCCCGGGCACGAGTGAGGCCGGGCCGCGCAGGACGACGAAGAAAGCTCCACCAGCGACCCCGATGCTCAATACGAGCGCGGACAGGCCTCTCCGCCTGCCGATCGCGATCCGCCACGCGAGCCAACCCGCGCCGCACAGAACCGCCCCGGCCATCGCGGCCCGCGAATCGGATACGACTATGGCGCCCACTGAGACGCCGATCGTGGCCCACGCGAACCAGCGCCGTCGGAGGCGACCTCCTTCCAGAACGGCGAGCGGCACCACGACACCGGACAGCAGGAGAAAGAAGGCGCCCTCGTTGCGGCCGAACAGCAGATCGGTGGCCTCCGCCCGCGCCGCGACGATCGACGCCACCCCCAGCAGCCACGCCGCGGCGATGAGGCCCGCGAGGATGCGCTGACGCGCGCCCTCCACGGAGGCCGCGAGGTTGTATGAGAGCGTGGCGATGCCCCCGTAGAACAGGAATTCGGCCAGTTGGCCGACCTGACGTGGCGTGGCGCCGTTGAACGCGGTCGAAACCGCGGCGACCACCATCCACCCGCCCCAGAACCAGACCAGCAGCCCGGGCATGAGCACCGGCCGGTCCGCGCCTGGGGCAGATGCCGCCGCCGCGTACCAGGCGGCGACGACGCCGAGCGCCACGCCGCCGACATAGACGTTGCCCAGTGGCATCAGCGCGACGGTGAGCGCGAGCGCGGTCGGCAGCCCGGCTACCGGCGCCAGGAAGGCAACGGCCAGCTGCAACGGAGCTACGGCTAGCGAGAGCATAGGCGCTTCACGGTGGCGACCTCAACCGATGCCGACGCCCAGAATCTCCTCCGCCACCGGGGGCGATTCGCAGGCTCGATCCAGGAATACTCGCGCCCACAGCTCGACCGCCAGGAGAGCGCGGAGTTCGCGCGTTCTGTTCTCGTGCCCTCGCTCGTGGGCCTCGATCAGAGCGGAGACCGCTCGGGGCTCGAACAGCGCTCGGTCGCGGGACTCCTCCGACAGCAGGACCGAGCGCACAAACGGCGCCAGCTTCCCCCGGAACCACTCTCCGATGGGCACGGTGAGCATCTGCTTGCGACGATGCGCGAGGTCGACGCCGATCAGGTCGGACACCGCATCCTTGAAGGCGACCTTGGTGACACCGCCCCGAAGCTTGCACCGACCCGGCGTTCCAAACGCGAACTCCATCATCCGGTGATCCAGAAGCGGCGTCCGGGCCTCCAGCGAGACGGCCATCCCCATCCGATCGGGCTTGACCAGGTTGTTGCCCGGCAGCAGCAGGCTCATGTCGATGTGCAGGGCCCTGTTTACGCGGTCGAGGGAGCGGGAGGCGTCGAACCACGGAGCCAGAAAGTCGGCGTTGGACTCGCCGGCCCATTCCGCCAGGGGCCCGGCTCCGTACAGCGACCTCCTGCCCTCCGCCGTAAACAGCTCCAGCGCCTCGGAATAGGCCGCCCGAAAGTCCAACTCGCCGTCCGGCGTCGGACCCGCGAAAAAATCCCGATACTTGTCGTAGCCCGCGAAGAGCTCGTCGCCCCCATCGCCCGTAAGCACGACCGTCACGTCCCGGGCCGCCAGCTCGGACACGCGCAGCGTGGGAAGAAACGACACGTCGCCGTGCGGCTGGTCGCAGTGGTACAGCGCCAGGGGCCACGAATCGAGCATGTCCGGGTCGACGACGCGCTGCGTGTGGACCGTGCCGAATCGCTCGGCCGCCTGAGCCGCGTAACGGGACTCGTCGAAACGCTCGTCCTCGAATCCGATCGAGAACGTCCGGACGGGTGTCTCGCTCTGGCGGGCCATGAGGGCGACGATGGTGGACGAGTCGACTCCGCCCGAGAGAAAGGCGCCGTAGGGCACGTCGGCGCGCATGCGGATACGTACGGCGTCCGCCAGAATCTCGAGGAATCGCTCCCCCCAATCCGGCCCGGCAGCGTCGGCTTCCCTGTCCTGGATCAGATCCCACCAGCGTCGTTCGCTGCGCCCGTCCGGTCCGTACCGCTCCACGCAGCCGGGGACGACGTGGCGCACCCCGCGAAACGCCGTGAGCGGAGGCGGCACGTAGTTGAACCCCAGGAAATGGTGCAACGCGCGGTAGTCGGGGGCGGCGTGGAGACCCGCGCGCAGGAGCGCCTTGATTTCGGAGGCGAAATGAACCCGGCCGGCGTCTCGCCAGGTGAACAGCGGCTTGATGCCGATACGATCCCGGGCCAGCCACAGGCAGGGTTCGCGCGCGTCCCAGATCGCGATGGCGAACATGCCGTTCAGCATGCGCAGGAAGTCGATGCCGTAGCGCTCGTACAGGCGCAGGATCACCTCGGTGTCAGAGGCGGTTTCGAAACGGGTTCCCTCCCGCCTGAGGTCCTCGGCGAGTTCCAGGTAGTTGAAGATCTCGCCGTTCTGAACCACCACCACGGACCCGTCCGCGGATGCGAAGGGCTGGTGTCCTCCCAGCGGGTCGATGACCGACAGTCTTTCGTTGCCGAGCGCGCACCGATCGCCCAGGAACACGCCCCGGTCGTCGGGGCCCCGGTGCGAAATGGAACGCCCCATCGCGTCCAGCACCCGCCCGTCCGGTGGCGGTCCCTCAGGATCGTACGCGCCGTAGATGCCGCACATATCAGCCGGGGCTGGGGCGCGCCGCGCGCGCCAGCTCGTTGACTCGGCGGACAAGCCGACGACGGTTGCCGCTCACCTCCTGCGGCGTGCGCCGCCGGAGCTCGGCCTCGACTTCCCGGAGCCGGTCCAGCTCGCGGCGAAGCGCGGATCCATCGCCCGGAATGTGGCCGCCGTCCGCGCCGTGCGTGAACGCGCGCGACAGGATGACGGCGGTCGAGCCCAACCGCACGTGCTCGCCCAGAATCCACTCCGCGGGCAGGTCGCCCTGACCCACGCGCGCGACGCCACCGAACCCGAAGGGCACGCCGGCTTGTGCGCACGCCGCCGCAACGGCGTCCAGCAGTCCCTCGGCGAGGGGCTCGAACAGGAAGTCTCGCCCGAGCGAGAAGTGCAGGTCGTTGAGTCCGATGTACAGCTCGGAGACCCCCGGTACAGCCACGACATCCGGTACGGCCCGCAGCGCGGCGGCGGTTTCCACGAGGGGTACGAAGGCTACTCGTCCACCGATGCAGGCGGCCGTAGACACTACCTCGCCCACCGACTCGAACATCGGCAGCATGAGGATGTCGGCGCCCGCGGCGAGCGCCGACTCCACCTCTTCGGCGGTACCGGCGTGGGGCGGGTTGATCCTGACCAGGAGCGATCCGGCGGGGACGCGCTCGCGGACGCGGGATACGTCCTCCAGCGTGTGGCCGCTGATGACCGTGTCCCGACCCGCCTGGCGCAGGGCCTTACCGCGCTCCTCGAGGTCCACGAAGATTCGGTCGACGCCAGCTGCCGCCGCGGTCGCGGCCACGTCGGGGTCGGCCGT